>NZ_JAWRVK010000017.1:0-106515 GCF_036663575.1 Halalkalibacter flavus | reverse complement strand
TATACTATATTCACCTGAATAATCGGATTAATAGCTACAAAAAAAGGCTATTGAGAAGACTTTCTCAACAGCCTGAGCGGATGACTAATTAGTCATCCGCTTTTTTATACTTCCATAATGATTGGTAAAATCATTGGCTTTCTTTTCGTCCGCTCATATAAAAATGGCCCAAGTAAATCTGTGATTTCATTTTTGATTTCTGACCATTGAGTTGTTTTGCGCTCCATCACATCATTTAGATGTGAGGCAAGCAACTTTTGGGCTTCGTGAATTAAGTCGCTAGATTCCCTCATGTAAACAAATCCGCGAGAAATTAGATCTGGCCCCGCTGTTACTTTGAACTCTTTCATATTTAAGCTAACAACTACAACAACAAGACCTTCTTCTGAAAGGATACGTCTGTCTCTTAAGACAATGTTTCCAATATCTCCAATCCCATTTCCGTCAACATAGACAGACCCTGAAGGGATTTTGCCAACAACTCCTGCTTCTTCGGGGTGAAGAGCTAAAACATCGCCGTTATCCATAATGAAACTATTCTGTTTTGGTATACCACAATCTTCAGCCAGTTTGATATGCATCTTTAACATTCTATATTCACCATGTATTGGCATAAAATACTGTGGCTTCATTAGTCGTAACATTAATTTTTGTTCTTCTTGTCCTCCATGACCTGAAGTATGAATGTCATTAAGAGATCCGTGAATCACATCTGCACCAGCACGATACAACTGATTAATGGTTTTGCTTACACTTAGTGTGTTTCCAGGGATTGGTGAAGATGAAAAGACAACTGTATCTCCAGGTATTATTTGTATTTGGCGGTGTGTACCATTGGCAATCCTAGAAAGTGCCGCCATTGGTTCGCCTTGGCTTCCTGTACATAAGATAGTTACTTGATTATCAGGTAATTTATTTAATTGTGAAGGCTCGATAAATGTATTTTTAGGAGCTTTAATATAGCCTAATTCTTGTCCGATTGTTAAAGCTGACTCCATGCTTCGTCCAAATACAGCCACTTTTCGTCCATGGTTGACAGCTGCTTCAACTACTTGTTGAAGGCGATGAATGTTAGAAGCAAATGTTGCAAAGATGATTCGTCCATCAACTTTTCTAAAGATGTTACTAATACTTTCCCCAACTTTACGTTCAGACATGGTGAACTCTGGGATTTCACTATTTGTACTATCAGATAGTAAACAGAGGACGCCTTCTTCCCCAATTTTGGCCATTTTTGTTAAATTGGCTGGTTCTCCTACCGGTGTGAAATCAAACTTGAAATCACCAGTATGAACGACATTTCCGGGTGGTGTCTTAACAACAATACCGTATGCGTCAGGAATGCTATGAGTCGTTCGGAAAAATGTAACCGACGTTTTTGTAAACTTAACGATTTGGTCTTCATGAATTTCATGCAGTTTCGTTTTACGAAGCAAACCGTGTTCTTCCAGTTTTCCTTTTAATAATCCAAGAGCTAACTTTCCTCCGTATATAGGAACGTTTACTGCTCGGAGTAAATAAGGAATGCCGCCAATGTGATCTTCATGACCATGAGTGATAAAAAGACCTTTGATTTTGTCTTCATTTCTAACTAAATACGTATAATCTGGTATTACATAATCGATGCCAAGAAGCTCGTCCTCTGGAAACTTAATCCCGGCATCAATTAAAATAATTTCATCTTGAAATTGAACTGCATACGTATTTTTTCCGATTTCGCCTAATCCACCTAAGGCAAATACTGCAGTTTGGTTATTCTTTACTTGTTTCATAAAATTAAATAGTCTCCACTTTGAAATCTTCATTTTGTTGTTCGTATTCGAGATAAGCTCCAGAGACAGGTGTTACAAATTCAATATTAAAATTGCGATCGGCTAGTTTCTTCCTGACATCCGCTTCGTTTTCGCCTTCTACGAACATAGCTTCAGTAAATTCACGAACAGGTACTTGATTAAAATTCTTCTGATAAAATACTTTAAATAACATGTTACTACCTCTCCTTACCATTGGTTATATTTTCATTATAAAGCAAATGTCTCCTCATTTCATGTTATTTTATTTTAGAGTACGTTTTCTGCTCTGCATAAATGTCCATTATTCACGTTACAAGTATTAATTAAACTTCGATTAAACGGCTTTTTGGTAAAAGGTTTTTGCAGCCTTTCACGATTTTTTTTCTCAATCTTCGTAACATTAGGTTCCACACTCCTTATTCACTTTTTTCCAATAGGTGAGGGTTTTTATATGTATAGTATGTGTTGGTTAGCATTTAGCTGTTCAAGGTAATAAATGGATAAAAAAATGATTCAACTCCGAGCAACCGCAGGAGATGAATCATCAATTTTATGCCTTATTAGGCAATTCCTTCTTTAGTTTATCTTTAAAACCTTCAATTCGGTCATAGAACATTATACCATTTAAGTGATCGAGTTCGTGTTGGAAAACAATTGATACTAAGCCTCGTAAACGTAAAGTTACCTCTTCACCATCTAAATTGGTTCCTTTTACAGTGATTCTTGAATAGCGAGGGACATTCCCAGGAATATCTCTATCTACAGATAAACATCCTTCGCCACCTTCTAAATGTGTTTCTTCTACAGAATGGCTTATTACTTTTGGGTTAAATAAACCCATGCTATATAATTGATCTTGTTCATCTGTTACATGAACAGCAAACATTCTTTTAGAAATTCCAATTTGGGGAGCTGCGATTCCAACACCAGGTCTTAATTCATATTTTTCCGCAATCTCAGGGTCTTGGCTGTTAATAACGAAGTCAAGCATTTCTTGTAGGATCTTCCTATCTTCTTCACTTGCAGGAAGTGAAACCTCTTCAGCTATTTTTCTTAAAACGGGATCGCCTTCTCTTACAACATCTTTCATGGTTAACATTATGTATCACTCCTTTTGCACTTACGTTTACTTTATGAAGAAATAAATGAAATATCAAGTAATATTCTTACAAAAGGAGGAATAAGACGATTTTGTCTTATTCCTCCATATAATTATTAACAATGTCCGAACTTAGAAGCTCCAACAATGATAAGCAGGATGAAAAGTACTACGATTAACGCGAACCCTCTTCCAGCACCAGGTGCGTAAGCAGCACCCGCAACTACTGGAGCGCCATAACCATATCCACAAGGGTCAGTACATCCGTGACCTGCACCATATCCGTAACCAAACATTTTTACATTCCTCCTTTTTCTCTTGCACCGCATTGTCTGCGATTCACTAACTACATTATGCATACATAGGCAAGTTGGTTGGACGAATGCCTATTTTTACGGATTCTTTTATAATTATTTGATGGACAGGCTCATATTACAAAATAACTGCTCATATACTAGCTTTGAAATTGAAATATTGTTAATTTGTTCCGTTTGTTTTATGGTAGAGTTCTAGTACATGGTAAGGGGGAAAAGGCTGGTGAGTGTTAAGAAATGGGGAGCGGCACTTTTATTAACAATGTTCTTATTAACAGGATGTGGGGAGAATCCGGCAGAATCAGTATATCAACATTTAGAAGCTGCAGTAGAATTAGAAGAGCCTTTTGAACAACAACAAGAACCTTTGCAAAAAGCTGAAATGAGAGAAAATGAATTATTTGAAGAAATTATTTCACTTGGCATGGATGAATTTGAAGGAATAGTGGTACTAGCAGAAGAAGCAATCTCATCTATAAACTCTAGAGAATCCATGTTATTACAAGAAAAAGAAAGTATAGAGGATGGTTATCAAGAGTTTCTAAAAATTGAGGAACAGTTTGAGGACATAGAGGGAGAGGAACTTAGCAATTTATTAGAGCAACTTAAATCAACTATGGATGATCGTTATGAATACTATCAACAGTTATATGTTAGTTATAATGAAGCAATTAGCTTAGATAAGGCGTTATTTGAAATGCTGAAGCAAGAAGATTTAACAATGGAAACTCTCCAAGAACAAATCGACAAAGTGAATGAGAAATATGGAAGTGTAATTGAACATAAGGAACAATTTAATGAATCGACAGATCGTTATAACCAGGTGAAAAGGGAATTTTATAAAAAAGCGGAGCTTAATGTACAGTACGATTAGTACTGTCATTAAGCTCCTTTTGCGTATACTGCAACCAAATTACAAATAAAAAACTAAACTGTACTAATATTGCAAGTCGTTGATATACAACAAGGTGCTTTGGGAGTATTTACTATCTGCGTAGAAAAAAATCTTGAATTTAGATAAGTAAAAGGATTGACGGAATTTATAGAAGTGATGTAGACTTAATTTTGAGAGTTGTGGTTGTATCACTTTGATGGGAATTAGACTGATACAGTTAAGATTTTAAGTGGGCGTGAATATGAAAACGTTCTGGTGTGACATTAAAAAGCTTGCATGAATTTTTGTTTCAAACTTTTCTCCAAAGGTTATGGAAGGTAGTAGTTTGGGTATCCTATGGGGGAGATTTGTCAAATAGTCATTAGATTATCTTAATCATTAATTTTTTTATTCGAAAGGAAGAGGTGAAGGTAGTGAGTACAAAAACGTTAGAACAAGTTGAAAATCAATTTGAAACTTTCCAAATTTTAAATGAAGAAGGCGAAGTTGTTAATGAAGCTGCTATGCCTAATTTAAGTGATGATCAATTACAAGAAATGATGAGACGTATGGTTTATACACGTATTTGGGATCAACGTGCGATCTCATTAAACCGCCAAGGACGTCTTGGCTTCTATGCACCTGTTGCTGGTCAAGAGGCATCAATGTTAGGAAGTCAATTTGCGCTTGATAAAGATGATTGGATTCTACCTGGTTACCGTGATATTCCTCAAATTGTATTTCACGGACTGCCGTTACATCAAGCATTCCTATGGTCTCGTGGGCACTTTGCAGGAAGCCAATTCCCTGATGGATT
Source organism: Halalkalibacter flavus (assembly GCF_036663575.1). NCBI lineage: Bacteria > Bacillati > Bacillota > Bacilli > Caryophanales > Bacillaceae > Halalkalibacter > Halalkalibacter flavus. The sequence continues at coordinate 101,618 of NZ_JAWRVK010000017.1, read as the reverse complement.
AAATGTTCTATTCCCTCAGATCATTATTGGAGCACAAATTATTCAAACAGCTGGGGTAGCATTAGGTCTTAAGCGTAAAAACAAAAACAACATTGCGATCACATACACAGGTGATGGAGGAGCTTCACAAGGGGATTTCTATGAAGGAATGAACTTTGCTGGTGCATATAATGCTCCTGCAGTATTCATCGTACAAAATAACCGTTTTGCGATTTCTGTACCTGTTGAAAAACAGTCTGCAGCTAAAACAATTGCTCAAAAAGCAGTAGCGGCTGGTATTGAAGGGATTCAAGTAGATGGTATGGATATTCTTGCTGTTTACGCTGCAACAAAAGACGCTCGTGACCGTGCATTAGCAGGCGATGGCCCATCATTAATTGAAACAATGACATACCGTTACGGTCCACATACAATGGCAGGGGATGACCCTACTCGTTACCGTTCTTCTGATTTAGATGATGAGTGGACGAAAAAGGATCCTTTAGTTCGTTTCCGTAAGTTCTTAGAAGCGAAAGGCCTTTGGACAGAAGAAAAAGAAAATGAAATCGTTGAGCAAGCGAAAGAAGATATCAAAGCTGCAATGAAAGAAGCAGATGCTGCACCTAAGCAAAAAGTAACAGATCTTATTGGTTTCATGTTCGAAGATTTACCTTATAATCTTCGTGAGCAAATGGAAGAATACACAGCAAAGGAGTCGAAGTAACCTATGGCACAAATGACAATGATTCAAGCGATTACGGATGCTATGCGTAATGAGCTTAAGAATAATGAAGATGTTCTTGTGTTTGGTGAAGACGTCGGTCAAAACGGTGGAGTGTTCCGTGCGACAGAAGGCCTACAAAAAGAATTTGGTGAAGAGCGCGTATTTGATACGCCACTCGCGGAGTCTGGTATTGGTGGTTTAGCAATTGGTTTAGGATTAACGGGATTCCGTCCAGTTATGGAAATTCAATTCTTCGGTTTCTTGTTTGAAGTTTTTGATTCTGTTGCTGGTCAAATGAATCGTATGCGTTATCGTACAGGTGGCAAATTAACATCACCAATTACTGTTCGTTCTCCATTTGGTGGAGGGGTTAAAACACCAGAGATGCATGCTGATAGTTTAGAAGGGCTAGTTGCACAAACTCCTGGGTTGAAAGTAGTTATTCCTTCAACTCCTTATGATGCAAAAGGACTTTTGATTTCAGCTATTCGTGATAACGACCCTGTTGTATATCTTGAACATATGAAGCTATATCGCTCATTCCGTGGAGAAGTACCTGAAGAAGAGTACACAATTCCACTTGGTAAAGCAGATATTAAGCGTGAAGGAAAAGATTTAACTATTGTTACATACGGAGCAATGGTACACTCGTCCCTTAAAGCAGCTGAAGAGCTAGAGAAAGAAGGCATTGACGTTGAGGTTATCGACCTTATGACAATTAGTCCACTTGATATCGATACGATTCTTGCTTCTGTAGAGAAGACAAATCGTGCGATTGTTGTTCAAGAAGCTCAAAAGCAAGCGGGGATTGCAGCAAACGTAGTAGCTGAAATTACAGAACGAGCGATTTTAAGTTTGGATGCTCCAGTACTTCGTGTAGCTGCACCTGATACTGTTTATCCATTTGCACAAGCAGAAGATGCTTGGTTGCCTGACTATAAAGGAATCATTGAAACAGCAAAGAAAGTTATTAATTTCTAACCTAACAAGAGACAAGCATAAGAAAAGGAAAGATTTTGTCTTTCCTTTTCATTGAAATTTAGTTTAAGAGGAATTAAAGGAGGCACTTCAAAGTGGCATATAATTTTAAACTTCCTGATATTGGTGAAGGTATTCACGAAGGTGAAATTGTAAAATGGTTTGTTAAACCAGGTGATGAAATTAAGGAAGATGACATTCTTCTTGAAGTTCAAAATGACAAAGCTGTTGTAGAGATTCCATCACCGGTTGACGGTAAAGTTCTTGAAGTTAAAGTAGAAGAGGGAACGGTTAGTATCGTTGGTGATGTTCTTTTAACGATTGATGCTGGAGATGCAAATCCTGCAGAAGAAGAAACTACTCCGGAAGCAGAAGAACCAGCTGCAAAAGAAGAAGTAGCAAAAACTTCTGAGCCTGCTGCTGATACAGCAAATGATGAGGTAGAAAGTGATGCTCGTGTAATCGCAATGCCTTCTGTACGTAAATATGCTCGTGAAAAAGGTGTTGCAATTCACAAGGTAAGTGGAACTGGAAAAAATGGTCGTGTCGTTAAAGAAGATATCGATACATTCTTAAATGGTGGGGCGCAAGAAGCACCAGCAGCACAAGCGCAAACAGAAGAAAAAGAAGCACCTGCTGCTGCACCTCAAAAAACAGAGCCAGTTGCTATTCCAGTTGGTGAGTTAGAGCACCGTGTTCCTTTCAAAGGTGTTCGTAAAGCAATTGCAAAAGCAATGGTGAATTCTAAGCATACAGCTCCTCATGTGACACACATGGATGAAGTTGAAGTTTCTGCTTTAGTTGCACACCGTAAAGAATATAAAGGAATAGCTGCTGAACAAGGTACTAAGCTTACGTACTTACCATACGTTGTCAAAGCTCTCACAGCTGCTCTACGTAAATTCCCTGCACTTAATGCATCAATTGACGATGCGAATGATGAAATTGTATACAAAAACTATTTCAACATCGGTATTGCTGCAGATACTGAGCATGGTTTATTTGTACCAGTTGTTAAAGATGCAGATCGTAAATCAATTTTTGCTCTTGCTGATGAAATTAATGAGTTGGCAGTTAAGGCACGTGATGGTAAACTTAGTGGTGCAGAAATGAAGGGCGGATCTGCCACAATTTCCAATGTTGGTTCAGCTCGTGGTCTTTGGTTCACTCCAGTTATTAATCATCCAGAAGTAGCCATTTTAGGTATTGGTCGTATCGAAGAGAAGCCGGTTGTAAAGAATGGCGAGATTGTAGCTGCTCCTGTACTAGCGCTTTCAATCAGTTATGATCACCGTCTTATTGATGGCGTTACAGCTCAGAATGCACTAAACCACGTTAAACGCCTATTAAATGATCCACAATTATTATTAATGGAGGGGTAAGCATGGTTGTAGGAGATTTCGCAAATGAAGTAGACACACTTGTCATCGGTTCTGGTCCTGGTGGATACGTTGCAGCAATTCGCGCTGCGCAACTAGGACAAAAAGTAACCATCGTTGAAAAAGGAGAAATGGGTGGCGTTTGTTTAAACGTTGGTTGTATTCCTTCTAAAGCGTTGATTGCAGCAGGACATCGTTATCACAATGCTAAGCATTCCGAAGATATGGGAATTATTGCAGAAAAAGTTTCTATTAACTTTGAGAAAGTACAAGAATGGAAAGCTTCAGTTGTTAAAAAGTTAACTGGTGGAGTAGAAGGACTTCTAAAAGGAAATAAAGTAGAAATTGTTCGTGGTGAAGCGTATTTTGCGTCTGAAAACTCTGTCCGTATCATGGATGAGAAAAGCGCACAAACATACAATTTTAAAAATTGTATCATTGCAACAGGTTCTAACCCTATTGAAATTCCTGGTTTCAAATACACGGATCGCGTCATTAATTCAACAGGTGCCCTAGCTCTTAAAGAAGTACCTAAGAAAATGGTCGTTATTGGTGGAGGATACATTGGGATTGAATTAGCTGGTGCTTATGCGAATATGGGAACAGAAGTTGTTGTTCTCGAAGGTTCAAAGCAAATTCTTGGCGGTTTTGAAAAACAAATGGCTAAGGTTGTAGAACGTCGTTTGAAAAAGAACGGTGTTGAATTCAAGATGGAGGCACTTGCTAAAGGTGTTGAAGAAACAAAAGACGGTGTAAAAGTGACAGCTGAGGTGAAAGGTAAGGAAGAAGTCTTCGAGGCTGACTACTGCTTAGTAACGGTTGGACGTCGTCCGAATACAGATGAGATTGGACTTGAGCAAATTGGTGTTGAAACAACAGATCGCGGAGTTGTTAAGATTGATAAGCAGTGCCGTACAAGCGTTTCAAATATCTATGCAATTGGTGATATCGTAGAAGGCCCACCTTTAGCTCACAAAGCTTCTTATGAAGGGAAAATTGCTGCTGAAGCAATTGCAGGTGAAAAGTCTGAAATAGACTACCTAGCGATTCCGGCTGTTGTATTCTCTGATCCTGAGCTAGCAAGTGTTGGATATACAGAAGCGGAAGCAAAAGATGCTGGATTTGATGTGATTGCATCGAAATTCCCATTTGCTGCCAATGGACGTGCCCTATCTCTAAACGAAACAGATGGGTTTATGAAACTTGTTACTCGTAAAGATGACGGACTAGTTATTGGTGCTCAAGTAGCTGGACCTAATGCTTCTGATATGATTGCAGAATTAGGTCTTGCAATTGAAACAGGAATGACTGCAGAAGATATCGCATTAACGATTCATGCTCATCCTTCTTTAGGTGAAATTACAATGGAAGCAGCAGAAGTTGCCCTTGGAACACCAATTCATATTGTTAAGTAATAAGAAAAGGCTTTCCACTTAGTGGAAGGTCTTTTTACTATTATGTACATACAAAGGTTTCATGCCCAAAAAATCCAGTTTCTCTATGAAAGAGATACTGGATTTTTGTATGTATTCAATTGAAAAAGAGGTGAGGTTTATCCTTACTTCCTTCTCAAGTTGAAAAACTTCCATTAAATGTGTTAATATTTCGTCTTTTGTAAATATGCCTTCCATTCGTAGGTTTTCGTGATCACCGGTTATTACGAGCATAGTTGGGAAGTGTTCGATGTTAAAATAACGAATCACCTCGCGTTCATCTGCGTCAATAATTAAAAACGAAGGGATTTCACTTGGATAATTTTGTTTTAGTTCAAGGAACGCGTCATAATATGTCTTCTCATCTTGCATAGTAGAAGAATCTGAAAAAAGGACAGTAATTGTTTCGTCAGTATGTTGCTCTAAAGGATTTTCTATTGACGATGCTGATGAAAAGCACGAGTTTAATAATAGAATTGATCCAATTATCATCACTTCGACATACTTGTCCATTATTAGTCACATCCTCTTTCTGAAATTACAATTTTTTACTAATTACATTATGTTACTTCATTTTATCACGCATTGATTCACTTATGATATTTATTATTTAAATGTAATCAAATAGAAATATTTAGGACTTTTATATGACAAAAGACGCCTCTCCTAGGTGGGGAAACCGGAGAAACGCCTTTTGGTCTTAACTAATTATATAATTTTATTTCTTCTTTTTTAACTCTGCTTTTTCTTTTTTTAGAGCAAATTTTTCTTCTTTTAATCTTTCGCGCTCTTGTTTGAGCTCATACCGTTCAAGACGAATACGTTCTTTTTCTGTTGCTAAAGTTGGCTTTTCTGCTTTTAATGATTTCATAATAGAGAAAATCATCATAATCATAATAATTGTAAAAGGGAGTGCGGCGATGATCGCTGCTGTTTGCAAGGCTCCTAACCCTTTCTCTGTAGAAAGTAGAACAGCTGCTGTTGCAGAAATAATTAGTCCCCAAACAAATTTCACCCCATTTGGTGGGTTTAAATTTCCGTTCGTTGTTTGCATCCCCAGTACAACTGTGGCTGAATCAGCCGATGTAACAAAGAAAGAGGAAATCAAAAAGACAGCAATAATGGAAAGGAGTAACCCGAGTGGAAATTGTTCGAGTACTGCAAACAGAGCAACTTCCATACCACCTTCAGACATCGTTCCCATAATGTCGGCTGTACCTAGTCTTTGAAGTTGAATTCCTGTCCCACCGAAGACAGCAAACCACAAAGCACCGAAGATAGATGGAACAGCAAGTACACCAACAACAAACTCTCTAATAGTACGTCCTTTCGAAACGCGTGCTATAAATGTTCCTACAAATGGCGCCCATGAAATCCACCATGCCCAATAGAAAATAGTCCATCCTTCAACCCAAGTCGTCTCAGGGTTGTATACATCGAGCCTGAAGCTCATTCCAGCGAGATTTTGAAGGTAACTACCAATCCCTTGTGTAAAAACGCCCATAATGTAGCTAGTCGGACCAAATAGTAAGATAAATAACATTAAAGAAATAGCAAGATACACGTTTGTTTTACTTAAAATACGAATTCCTTTATTTAGACCAGTTTGGGCTGATATCATAAATAATACAGTAACAATAAGGATGACAATAAGTTGAAGCATTACTTCATTCATCGTTTGTAAGCCTGGAATTAAATAAGAAAGCCCAGCTGAAATTTGGGCAGCTCCAAATCCTAAAGATGTAGCTACTCCAAAAATTGTTGCAAAAACAACCAATACATTAATTGATGTACCTAAACCGCCATTTGCTCTTTCTCCTAACAATGGTTCTAGGACGGCACTCATTACAGCTGGCGACTCTTTTCTAAATCTAAAATATGCTAGTGCTAATGCAACGATAGAATAAATTGCCCATGGATGTAGGCCCCAATGGAAAAAGGCATAACGTATCGCTTGACCAGCAGCTTGTGTGGAACCAGGCTCTGCTGTAGGAGGCTCAAAGAAATGATACAGTGGTTCCGCAACGCCCCAAAAGACAAGCCCGATTCCCATTCCAGCAGTAAATAAAAAAGCAAACCAGGTTAGATAGTTATATTCAGGTTTATCATCAGGTTTACCTAGTTTAATTCTTCCGTATGGACTAAATATTAAATATATACAAAAAATCAAAAATCCAGTAGCGGCTAAAAGATAAAACCAACCTAATTCATTCGTAATAAAACTTTGAATGCCTGTTGTAACTGCCTCTAGATTATTTGGAGCTACGATTCCCCAAATAATAAAGGCGACTGCAATTGCAACTGAAATTGTAAAAACAGGTGTCACTTTCTTCATTTTCATCAACCTTTCTTTAAAAACCAACTTCTACCGTAACATAAACTTGAAATAGAGTGCAAAAGATTTAATCTGCTTTATCTAAGTACCCGCTTGCATCTGAATGAAACCTAATACAATTTTTTGAAAAAGAGAATATCACTATTTCATTGCCTCAATCATATAACGCCTGTTTTTGGAATATATAAGTTGGATAGCTTGTTTCTTCCATGGAAAACCTTCGTTCATCTGTCGTGATTTGTGCTAGTTCAGATGTAACTTCATTCAGCGAGATAAGCTCGTGACATATTTGTGATAAAAATGAATCTTGCTTATTTTGCTCAGAACGTAGTTGTTTCATTTTTTCTATATTTATAAAATGAGCAGTTGTAATTTGGTGATAATGATCTTCATAAATGGTACAAAATGATTTGATTGTATTACGAAGAAGTTCCTTTTCCTTTTTAGATAAAGATTGATTTAAGCGTAGATGACAAATTTTCCCTAAATGAAAAAGAGTAAGATGTAAGTAATCTAACTTTTTTTGTAAGTAACCAAAAGACCTTCGCTCAAATTCACATGATCGCCTATATTGCCACTCATCATGTTGAAATTGTGTTAATTGGTAGGCCTTTGTGAGCTCTTCATGTAATTGCCGATAATAATGTGTGCGATCCACTGTATCGTCTAATAAATGGGATTCAAGAATCAAAGCAAATTTATTAGCTGTTTGTTGGTATAAAGCATCTACTTTTTTTACTAGTATCGGTCCAAATTTAGGTGGGAGAATAATAAAATTAACAAAGGTTGAAACAATAATCCCGATCGATGTACCAGAAATTCTAATAGAAAAATCAAAAATAGCATGATCTGTTGTACCAGGAATCATGGCTACTGCAGTTAAAGTGGCAACTAATGTTCCAGTATCAAGTTTAAGTTTTGAACAAACGATAATCGTAAGCATGGCGACAAGTGCATAAGTGATTGCGTTTTGGCCTAGAACAAAATCAACAGCAATAGCAAACGTTGCCCCAAGAGCGGCGGCAGGTAAACGGATCATCCCTTTTTTTAGAGAATCAGCAGCTGTGGGTTCTGTTGTAACAATAGCGGTTATAACTGCAAACGTAGGTGGTAAATTAATAAGGTGGCAAATAAAAGCTGTTATGAAAACAGCGACACCCGTTTTTATTACACGCCTCCCAATCCAGCTTTTCATATCAACACGAACTCCTTAGGTGAAAATTGTTTTTTCGGTCAGTACATACTAATAAGTCCTACATTTAGTATGAGAGAGAAAAAAGGAAGTTATACTCCATTTTTCGACATGAGCGTTATGGTATGTTAGACGAGAAAGGATGAGGTATTCAATGAAGCGACTTCTTGCCATGGTTATCTTATTTATTATGAGCTTATTCATTTTAATCGGATGTCAAAATGATCGTGTTGAAAGCGAAGTAGAAGTTGAAGAGGAAATAGAAGAAAAAGTAGAAGAAGAGGGGGAAAGGGGGGAAGAAACTGTTCAAGACGAGGAGTTAGAAAGTGGGGTTATGGAATCAGAAGTTTTGAATGAATTTGAAAAAAAATATACAATTAATAAAACGAATTGGTTAGTTGAACCGATAGATGACGCATCTGATCAAGTTGTTCTTTTAACGATAGATGATGCGCCTGAACATTATAGTGTAGCTATGGCAGAAATATTAAAACGTTTAGATGCTGGAGCCATTTTTTTTGTGAATGGGCATTTCTTGCAAACGGAAGAAGACCGAGAAAAACTGAAAAGAATTCATGAATTAGGCTTTGAAATCGGGAATCATACGATGACACATCCGAATATGAGTCAATTATCACAAGAAGATCAAAAAAACGAGATAATTGAATTAAACCGTTTAATTGAAGGTATCATCGGAAAACGACCAAGGTTTTACCGGGCACCTTTTGGAGTAAATACTGAAACGTCTAATAAAGTTGTAGAAGCGGAAGGGATGCAATCAATGAATTGGACGTATGGTTATGATTGGGAGAACGAGTATCAAGAAGCGGACGCATTAGCTGAAATCATGGTTAATAGTCCCTTGCTAACAAAAGGGGCGAATCTGTTAATGCATGATCGGTTGTGGACAAAAGAAGCATTAGAAGATATCGTTATTGGACTTAGGGAGCGAGGTTATGAAATTGTTCATCCTAATGAAATTGCAACGCATAAGTGAGAGTTAATACGGGAGCCCCTGAAAAAGGTGAACCAACCTTTTTCAGGGGCTCAATTATATACCAGGTTTTTTAGGTGAAAAGTGTCTAACACCAATTACAACGACTCCATCCATTGCTTAGAGGGTGCTGTAAAAGGAAAAAACACCTTTTTCAGTACCTTCCTAATTCGTTTTTTTGCTTCTTTTCTCATCTTGTCAACGATAGTCAATAAAGGGTAAAATAATCGATATGTGACGAATTTTACACACAAGGAAAGGTTGTACTATATGAAAGTAGCTCAGAAGGTTTTATCAGTGTTATTTGTTTTATTTTTAATTAGTGGTTGTCAAGGTGAGCAAAATGACTCAGGTAGAGAAGCGGCCCAAACAGATGGACTTAGTCAAAATGAAAGTGATTATCATGAAACAGTATCGATTGAAATTAAAGAAAATGAAGCAAGATTTCTGCTTGATGACTTACTTGAGGTTGTTGGAGGAAGTTATGAATTTGATGAAATTCACCGTACATTACAATTAACAATTAATGAAGACTCTTTCTATTTAATTGACGAAGTACCTGTTTTAGAGAGAAATGGGGAGTATATTCCTTCAGAGGATATTTACTTAATCGTAGAAGGAGAAGCAGGTAATGAAGAGATTTATTTACCAGTTGAATTTCTTGGACAAGCTCTCGATACGAGTGTTGTTTTTAGCGATGATCAAGTTTCATTCGATTGGTACGGCCCAGCAGAAAGAGTGGGCGGACCTCCAGAAGCGTTCACATTTGAAGAGTGGACTGTTGATGAAATGGTTGAATATTTATCATTTCTAGAAAAACCAATCAAAGGAGCTCAAGTAAGTAAAATTCCAAGCCATTTGCCAGGTGCTCCAAGAGCATATCGCAATGGATTCCATGAAGGGATCGACTGGTATGATCATGCAAGTGGTGGGGGAATTACAACGGAAACACCGATTTACGCAATGGCTGAGGGGGTTGTTGTGAGAGCAGATCATGATTTTGTTGAATATGAATCGTCTGAAATTAGAAATCAAGATTTAGCTTATACAGCAGAGCTTCAAGATACGCCGGAATATATTTTTGACAGACTAAGAGGAAGACAAGTGTGGGTCCAATATCAAGGTGGAGTTATGAATCGATTTGCTCATCTTCATGAGATCCCTAGTAACTTACAGGTTGGCGATCGTGTAACTGCTGAAACGGTTATTGGATATGTCGGAAACTCAGGGACAAGTGATGGTGTGATAGGGGATTATAATGCTGGTTTGCACTTGCATCAGGATCTACTGATCTATGGAGAACTTTTTTGGAAACCATTATCTCAAGAAGAAGTGTTAGAAGTGTTAGAAAGAATCTGGGATTAGAATGTCTCGACAATAGTTACTCTAACATTGCATCCTTCGACATGGGTAATTATGGTAAACTAAGGTAGAGGGTAGTTGAGTTTGTTTGGTTGGAGGTTTCTAATATGGATAAGTCCTATTTTCTTGATGAGTTACGACTAGAAATTGGTCTTGTGCGTGAACAAGTACAAACATTATCTAGTTTCTATAGTGGTATTACGAGAAAGTTTGCTAATATTATGGATAATCGTTCCTCCGTTTCGATCTATGAAGCGACAGATCGTGAATTTATTATGAGAGTGTGCGCTGGTCCATGTTATTTAGATCAGCTGATGTCCTTTGGTGAAGGGACACTTAGTGAAGTGGCTATAAAAGGAGATCTGTTCCATCAAGTGGAACAAGATATGCAAATCATTTATTTGCCCTTTTATAAAACGCATCATTTACTCGGTATTATGGTTTTGTATGTTCCTTTGGATTACTATGTTGTGTCTGATGATGATTTCGTTTTTTTAAAAGAGGTAGGGCGTTTTATTGAGGTTCAACATGAAACGTTTCATCCACATACTTATTAAAAGTAAATTTCAAAGAGGGTACTGGTTAAAACGCCATTAATCAGTATCCTTTTTTATTTTTTAAAAAAACTAATGTGACATACAATTAATGATTGACGTGACCAATTAGTATGTATTATTATATGGTTAAGGAAATTAAAACCGCTTCCAAAATATTAAAATGCATAAAGGGGATGACTCAAATGGGGATTATCATTTGTCAATCATGTAACAAGACGATCGATGTGTTTGAAGGTGAAAAAGTCACAAAGCTTTATGCAAAGGGAAATGGTTGCACACATTGTAAACCAGCCGAACAAAAAAAATAATGATACAAAAGAAGAAGGACTCCCACTTGGGGAGTCTTCTTTTTTATATAGAAAAGAATAAAATGGCGGTCTTTCGAAAAAGCCTGAAAGAAAAGGCCGCTTGTGCGGCTTTTCTTATCGAATTGCTCTATGTTCTTTTATAACACGCAATGATTGGAATGTTGCATCTTCAGGACCTTGCACAGGTAAGTCATTCTTTAAGTTTTCTTCTATATAGGATAGATTCTCTTCTGTTACAATTTCTCCTGGTATGAGTATAGGGATTCCAGGTGGATAAACCATAATAAATTCAGCGATAATTCTCCCGGCTGATTCATGGAATGGAACAACCTCTGTTTCAGCGTAAAAGGCATCACGAGGAGACAAAGCTAGAGTAGGAATGTTAGGCACATACACAGACGATCTTTGATTAGTTTTAGTAGTATTTGCTTTATCAGAAGCAAGTTGTGATAGTGCATCAATTAAAATATCCAATTTTTCGTGTGTATCCCCTAATGTGACAATACATAGGATATTGTATAAATCTGACATTTCAACTTCAATGGAGTAATGCTCACGGAGCCAAATTTCAACTTCATGACCACTAATACCTAAATCTCTTACACTGATAATCAATTTTGTTGGATCGATATCAAACGTTGCTTTTGTACCTAAGATTTCGTCGCCAACACATGTTAATCCATCAATTTTATTAATACGGGCTCTTGTTGTTTCAGCTAGAGTAATGACTTCTGAAATTAATTGTTCTCCTTTCGTTGCAAGTTGTTTTCTAGCAACATCTAAAGATGAGAGTAGTAAATATGAAGTTGAAGTAGTTGTCAACATACTAATAATAGATTGTACACGCTTAGGTGAAATAAGGCCTTCTTTGACATTTAAGATAGAACTTTGCGTCATCGAACCTCCAAGTTTATGAACACTTGTTGCGGCCATGTCAGCCCCTGCTTGCATCGCTGAAATAGGCAATTGATTATGAAAATGAATATGAACACCATGAGCCTCATCTACAAGCACTGGAACATCATACGAATGAGCAATTTCAACTATTTTCTTTAAATTTCCAGCAATGCCAAAATAGGTAGGATTAATGACAAGGAGTCCTTTTGCATCAGGATGCGAATCTAATGCTTTTTCAACTGAATCTGTTGTTATTCCATGAGATATTCCAAGTACAGGATCGATCTCAGGATGAATGAAAATAGGAGTAGCTCCAGAAAAAATAATGGCAGACATAATCGATTTATGCACATTGCGAGGGACGATGATTTTGTCTCCTGGACCACAGACAGACATGATCATAGTCATAATGGCCCCGCTTGTCCCTTGTACAGAAAAAAACGTATGGTCTGCACCAAAAGCTTCAGCAGCTAATTCTTGTGCCTCTTTTATAATCCCGTGTGGATGGTGAAGATCATCCAATGGTTCAATATTTATTAAGTCAATTGAAAGGGCGTTTTCTCCAATGAATTGTCTAAATTCAGGATCCATGCCTTTTCCTTGTTTATGCCCAGGAATATGGAATTGAATGGGTTGTTTTTCGGCGTGATTACGTACACCGGTGAACAACGGAGTAAGATGTTGTCGTGACAACAGGTTCACCTCATTTTTCATTATAAACTAAAAGCTAGTTGTAAGAACTTCTAAAACAAATTTGAGTATATCAAAAATGTGACTGAAAGCAAAGATACAATAACCGGATTGATGTGCAAATTTGACAAAATTCAGCGTTATTATATGGTACGATTTTGTTAATTCAGCTAGGGAGGGGTTTTAATGTGGGAGAATAGAGTAACAAGATTATTAGGAACAACATATCCGATTATTCAAGGGGGACTTGCCTATTTAGCGTACTCAGAATTAGCATCTGCCGTTTCAAATGCAGGTGGATTAGGGCAAATCACAGCAATGTCACTTCCGTCTCCTAATGCTTTAAAGGAAGAGATAAGAAAAGTAAGACAACGGACAAAACATTCATTTGGTGTGAATTTCGCTATTGGACATCATGGACGAAGTTATGAACATATGCTAGATATTGCGATTGAACAAAATGTACCTGTTATATCAATGACCGGTGGAAATCCTGCACCCTTAATGAAGAGATTAGAAAATACGAAGATAAAAAAAGTGGTTTTAGTGGCATCTACAAGGCAAGCACAGAAGGCAGAAGCGCTCGGTGCAGATGCTGTGATGGTTGTAGGCCAAGAAGGTGGGGGGCATTTAGGAAGAGCAGATACAGGGACAATTGTATTAGTACCTCAAGTAGTTGATGCCGTATCAATCCCTGTTATTGCGTCCGGTGGAATTGGAGATGGAAGAGGGTTGATGGCTGCAATGGCTCTTGGAGCAGAGGGAATTGAAATGGGGACTAGATTTATCGTTACGAAGGAATGTGTTCATGCACATCCAAATTATAAAAAGAACATCATAACGGCAACGGAGAACGATACAACTGTTATAAAACGTTCGATCGGATCTCCTGCACGTGCCTTGAAGAATAAATGGACAAATAAAATTCTTGATATAGAAAAGGATGAACCGACATATGATGCTTTAAAAGAGTATATCAGTGGAGATGCAAACAAATCCTATATTTACAAGGGAAACGAAGATGAGGGATTTGGCTGGGCAGGACAAATCGTAGGAAGAATTCATGAAGAGTTGACAGTATCACAATTAATAACGAAAATAATCAATGAAGCAAAGATGATACGAAAACAATGGGTTGTATTAGGAGGAGAATAAATTTTGGAATCTAAATTACCTATATCACTTGATTGGTCGACAGAAGAAGTGATTACTGTCATTCAGTTTTTTGAGACAATTGAGAAAGCATATAAAAAAGGAGTGGAAAGAGAGAAGCTTCTAAGAGATTATCGAAGATTTAAGGAAATTGTGCCAAGTAAAAGCGAGGAGAAACAACTCTTTAAACAATATGATGAGGAGCTAGGAATATCTAGTTACCATGTCATAAAAAAAGCCCGTGAAGGAACGGAGAATATAATAAAAATGGAAAGAGGATGAATACTCTTTCCATTTTATTATATTAAGATTGAGACATAGTTAGTTGATAAATTGGCAGTAGTTGTTCGTATGTTTCCTTAGTAAGGTTCAGCAATGCTTGTCCGTCTTGAACGAGTGATTGATTAGGCTTAAGGTGACGTCCTACTAAGAATTCAGCTTTTTTTACGTCACGTAATCTTTCTAAAGCTGCAATGATATCACTTTCGTTTTTTTCTCCGATTGGGGTTGCGTCCTTTTTCATATGGTCTAATGAAATGACGTAATCATCCGGTAATTCCATAATTAAATTACTATTTGTCATTAAGCTGTTGGCGATAGCCTTTTTATTTGGTGCCTCATATATAAGAGCAAACCAGATGAATAAATGATCGTCAAATAACCCTAATTGAAAATGTGGGTGCTTTTTGTAACCGCGTTTATCGTGAGCTATTGCCATCCACGTATCATTTGGTGGATTAACCTTTCGTCTAGCGTGTCTTGCAATATGAAGGTACATTTCGTTTCCAACGAGAACAGCAAGTTCCTCTGCTAATATATCTCCAAACGCTTTAAATTTTGGTTGAATTTGTGTTTGAATTGCTTCCATTCTTGCTTCAAGACCATCGATATGGAAGACATCAAAATCTGACTGTGAAAACCCTTTTAAACTCATTATTTTAACCTCACTTTATCATTTATAGATGTATTTTATCATATATTATCTAATAAAATCGAATAGTATGCAGTTGGTTAATAGGACATAAAACATGACTATATTAATATTTTAATCTTTTTTTAATTAACATTTTCTTCTACTTTCAAATATGCTATAATAAAATTAATTTAAATAACAGAAAATTTAGTTTTTATCCAGAGGTTAGTATATTGATTAGATAAAGAGGAGTGAAGCCGTATGGAACAAGTTGTGAAAGCTTTTATTCGCGAAGATGGAGAAATGAGAATTCCGGTGTTGCGTCTTGAAATTGATTATGAGCTTGCGACTCTACATGATGCTTTACTCGATGAAGATTTACTAACAATTAAACAGACAAAACAACGACTTGAACAATTACGACAAGAACTTATTTTATTAGAAGTATAGTAATATTTAATTTCTTGAGAGTGGCTTTTATTAGGATATAAGCTACTCTTTTTTTTTGACTTGAAAAGGGTTACTATTTTTCTATTTGGAAAATGTATGTCATAATGGAAATTGAAAAGTGAAGTACCATTTAGGAGGTCATGTAGATGTCAGTCGACTGGTTAGAACTTGAAAAGATTGCTAGAGCATGGACATATGAAGCTGCTGGCTTGATCAAAAAATCTCTCGCCAACCCTATTCATATTGAAGCCAAGTCTAATCCGGATGATTTAGTTACTGAGGTTGACAGAGCAATTGAATCATTCTTTTATCATAAGATTGATCAAACATATCCCGAGCATCATTTCTTAGGTGAAGAAGGGATTGCTGAAGAACTTAATTCGTTAGATGGAACCGTTTGGATTGTTGATCCAATTGATGGGACAATGAATTTTGTTCATCAGAAATATAATTTTGCTATCTCAGTCGCTGTCTATCATGATGGAGTCGGAATGGTCGGTCTTATTTATGATGTAATGAATGACGAATTATTTCATGCAGTTCGGGGACATGGTGCTTATGTAAATAATGAGGAACTCGTTCCTGTTAAGGAGCGGCCTTTACATGAATCGATTATTGGATTGAATGCAAAATGGTTAGTGCAAGAAAAAAATCCATTTCGAAATCCACTGAAAGCACTCGTTCGAGATGTGAGAAGTATTCGCTCTTATGGATCTGCTGCTCTTGAAATAGCTTATGTCGCAGCAGACCGATTAGATGGGTATATAAGTGTAAATCTGTCCCCATGGGATTACGCGGCTGGGATTATTTTATTAGAAGAAGTGGGTTGTAAAGCTTCTACTTTTAGAGGGGAACATTTAAATTACTTACAAAAAAGTACTGTTATTGTTGGGAAACCAAGATTACATAAAGAGATGGTTTCTTCGTATGTTGGAGAGGAGTTATAAGCGATGACAAAAGTTGGCTTTATCGGTTTAGGAACAATGGGATTGCCAATGACTAAACATTTAATTGATGCTGGATACGAAACATTTGTAGTAGGGCGCAGTAGAGGACCAATTGATAAAGCTGTAACGCTTGGTGCAGAAGAGGCAGCTTCTCCGAAAGATTTAATTGAGAAAGTGGACATTGTTATGACTTGCTTGCCGGTGCCACAAACCATTATTGACGTTTATGAAGGGGAAGATGGTTTGATCGCTGGGGCTGTAGAAGGAAAAATTGTAATCGACCACTCTACTGTTAATCGTGAAACAAATGAACATGTTGCCAAATTATTAGCTGAAAAAGGGGCGCTTTTTATTGATGCTCCAGTTAGTGGAGGACCAATGGGGGCTTCTGCAGGAACATTGACAATTATGTGTGGTGGAGAAGAAGAAGCCTTTGAAAAAGCTTTGCCAGTCATGAAAGCTTTTGGTGACTATATTGTTCATGTTGGACCAACTGGCAGTGGCACGGTTGTCAAGTTGCTTAATAATATGTTAATTGGTGTTCATCAATCAGCCTTAGCAGAATGCTACATAATGGCAGAAAAAGCAGGTGTTGATCCTGCAATCGCATATGACTTAATTAAAAGAAGTGCAGGATTCTCAAAAAGTATGGATTGGTCTGTTGATGCCATCCTTGATCGGAAGTTCGATCCACGCTTCTCTATCAATCTTTTACATAAAGACATTTTGCTTGCCTTACAGTTAGCGGAGGAAGTAAACATGCCACTTGATTTAATAAGATTAGGAGAACAGAAAGTAGCGGAAGCGAAAGAAAAATACGGTGAGCAAGACGTATGTGCAATTGTTCGTCCATTAGAAGAGAAGACAGGAACAGTTTTAAAAAGAAAAGGGTAAAAACAGCAATTGACCAGATTCTTACAAAAAAGCACGCAAGAAAAGTTTGATTTTAAACCTTTCTTGCGTGCTTCTTTTACATTTCGCTTGATTCTCTAATTTTTTTACGAAGCGTGAACCCAAGGCCGGTTGCGATGAAAACTCCAGCTATGGCAAGAACAGCAATCAGAATACTTCTTTCAGCAACAGCGACTCCAATACTCATTATACAAATAACGGTAATAGCAGAAAGCAATAAAAACAATATATTTTCTTTCTTCATTTATGAGATCCCCCTCAAAAGATCATTCGCTTATCATTAGTGTAACTCTTATTTGAAAAAAGAAAAACCCCAACATTGTGACAAATACGTTAAACATGGTACAGATAGTGTTAAGGAGGGTGTTTATCTAAGTCATTTACGTTCATAATATCTAGTATATAAAAAGTAAGAATAAACGTTTCGTGCAATGTATTTGTCGATAATTGTTTCTTTATAAAGAATTTATGATATACTTGTACAGTTAATGAACGAATAAGGAGAGAAAAAAATGACATTTCGTAACGATATACGTAACATCGCTATTATTGCCCACGTTGATCACGGGAAAACAACATTAGTTGACCAATTATTAAAACAATCGGGTACTTTCCGTGAAAATGAGCAAGTAGATGAACGTGCGATGGACTCAAATGCACTTGAGAAAGAGCGTGGAATAACGATCCTTGCTAAAAATACAGCCATTAACTATAACGATAAACGGATTAATATTATGGATACACCAGGACACGCTGATTTCGGTGGAGAAGTAGAACGTATTATGAAAATGGTTGACGGTGTATTGCTTGTTGTTGATGCTTACGAAGGATGTATGCCACAAACTCGATTTGTATTAAAGAAGGCCCTAGAACAAAATCTGACGCCAATCGTAGTTGTAAATAAAATTGATCGTGACTTTGCTCGTCCTGCAGAAGTAGTTGATGAAGTCATTGATCTATTTATTGATTTAGGAGCAAATGAAGATCAGCTAGAGTTCCCAGTTGTGTATGCTTCGGCCATTAATGGTACAGCTAGTATGGATGCTGAGAAGCAAGATGACAACATGTCAGCTTTATTTGATACAATTATTGAAACAATCCCAGCTCCAATTGATAATAGTGATGAGCCTCTTCAGTTTCAAGTTACGATGCTTGATTACAATGACTATGTTGGCCGAATCGGGATTGGCCGTGTATTTAGAGGGACAATAAAAGTTGGACAGCAAGTGGCTTTAATGAAGCTTGATGGCTCAGTTAAACAATATCGTGTTACGAAGATGTTTGGCTTTTTAGGGCTAAAGCGTACGGAAATTCAAGAAGCGAAGGCTGGAGACTTAATAGCGGTTTCGGGTATGGAGCAAATCAATGTTGGTGAGACAGTTTGTCCAGTAGATCATCAAGAAGCTCTTCCGATTTTGCGTATTGATGAGCCAACTCTACAAATGACATTCCTTGTTAACAACAGTCCATTTGCTGGGCGTGAAGGGAAATTTGTAACAAGCCGTAAGCTTGAAGAGCGTTTGAAATCAGAGCTTGAAACAGATGTAAGTCTTCGTGTAGAAAATACAGAGTCTCCGGATGTTTGGATTGTCTCTGGACGTGGCGAGCTTCACCTTTCTATTCTAATTGAGAATATGCGTCGAGAAGGGTATGAGCTTCAAGTTTCTAAGCCAGAAGTTATTATTCGAGAGATTGATGGTGTGAAATCGGAGCCGATGGAACGAGTACAAATTGATGTTCCAGAAGAATATACGGGATCTGTTATGGAGTCAATTGGAGAACGTAAAGGTGAAATGCTAAATATGACGAATAACGGTAGCGGACAAGTTCGTCTAGAGTTTTTAGTGCCAGCACGTGGTCTAATTGGTTACACAACAGAGTTCCTTTCACAAACTCGTGGTTATGGCATTATTAACCACTCGTTTGACAGCTATGCACCTCTGACTCCTGGACAAGTTGGTGGACGTCGTCAAGGTGTACTTGTTTCCATGGAGACAGGTAAATCAAGTCAATACGGGATTATGCAAGTGGAAGATCGAGGTACAATCTTTGTTGAGCCTGGAACGGAAATATATGAAGGTCAAATTGTTGGAGAGCACACTCGTGATAATGACCTAGCTGTTAACATTACCAAAATGAAACAACAAACAAATGTCAGATCAGCGACAAAAGATACTACTGTTACGATGAAAAAACCTAGAATCATGACACTTGAAGAAGCTCTTGAATATTTGAATGAGGACGAGTACTGTGAACTAACGCCAGATTCAATCCGACTTCGCAAGAAAATTCTTATCAAATCAGAACGTGAACGTGAAGAAAAACGTAGAAAGCTTGCGGCGAAGTAACAAGAAAAAGTTGGTGATCGAATGGACAACCAGTTTACGGAAGAAGAATTAGAAGCATTAACATGGATGATGCGGATAACGGCGGAGAATCCATGGTATGGTTTTTTATCGTATCTAGTCGTCGTTTTATTAACCATTGTTGTATTTAATTTAGGTTTTGCAAGAGAGTTACCAGTTCTCAAAAAAGCAATAGTCTATGTGCTATTGGTGATCGGTAGTTTTGTCATGTGGTTTCTTGAATTTGCATTCGGTGCTCCAATTATTGCAGTATTAATCATTTCAGGAGTTATCCTTGGTATGTATCGATTCAGATTGCATAAACATCGAAAAGAAAAAGAACAAGCTTAAAAAAGAAGAGAGCGTTTGGAATTAGATCCATTCGCTCTCTTTTTTTGTTTCTACTATTAATTGAAATGAACTAGAGGCTTTTCTTGTTTCTGTTCGTTCCTTTATGCGTTCATAACAAGCGTCGCACATATACGTATGAATTGGCCGGTTACGTAAACGTTTAGCTAAAGGTAATTGATCGTCTAATTTATCAATTTTATCACATAGTACGCATTTCACTCGCATAGGAATAATCACTCCATTCTTCTTTCATTTTAACAAAAAACAGAAAAAAAGCTATCTTCAATGAAAAATGGGGGAGTCATAAAAGGTCTGTTATTGACCTTTGGGCCACCTCTGTTCCGGATTTTTTAAACAGACTCGAAAAATTTAAAAGTTACTTTTCAAGAAAAAAGTGTAATGAAGCGCTCAAACTCGTTGAAAAATAATGGTATGATAGTAATAAATGAATGTAGAAAAAACAAGGAGGGTTTGATATGGCCAACCAAGTTGAACATGCATTAACAGAAGAGATGTTACCGTTGCTACAAAAGGAATGTTACCTTACAATTGCAACTATTGATTATGAAAAAAACATTCCGAATGTAAAAGCTATTTCATGGGTGTATGCTCCTAATGTACAAACCATACGATTTATGATTGATAATCGTTCGCGAATTGTTGAAAACATTAAGACCAATAAAGGTGTTGTTCTGACTTTGATTGCCAATGGTTCAACTTATTCAATAACTGGATCTGCAAAGATTGTGATAGAACGTATTGATAATATTCCATTAAAATTATCAATGATTGAAATGGAAATTCAAGAGGTGCGCGATGTGATGTTTTATGGCGCAAAAATGACGATAACGCCTTCTTATGAAAAAACATATGATGCAGAAGCTGCTGCAAAACTAGATCGTCAAGTTATGGAAGCGTTAAAGAAAAAGGAATAATCCATTTTTGTCCAAATAATAGTGACTATATGTGTCCGTTATTTGGATTTTTTTATTATAACCACGTTTTGTTTTCGATTCCTTCGTCTAAGTTTGATAGCTTGAACATACATTCATATTAAGAGAATAATTGAACAATTGGTTAAACATATGGACCAACTTGTTCAATTTGCATAACTTAATAGTAGTTGATAAACGATTCTTTAGTCAGGAGGCGGAATGTTGAAAAAAATCTACGTATTGGACACGAACGTACTCTTACAGGATCCTTACTCCATTTTTTCATTTCAAGATAACGAAGTAGTTATACCAGCAGTTGTGTTAGAAGAGGTGGACTCGAAGAAACGCTATATGGACGAGATTGGTCGAAATGCACGACAATTTTCAAAGTTAATAGATAATCTCAGAGGGATGGGGAAGTTGCATGAAGGGGTCCCAATAGAATCAGGCGGTAAGTTAAGAGTTGAATTAAATCACCGATCATTTTTGCGATTAAAAGATTCGTTTGCAGAAATGACAAATGATAATCGAATTATTGCAGTAGCCCTTAATCTAATGATTGAAGAGCAGGAACGAATTAATGGAAGACATGTGATTCTTGTTAGTAAAGATGCCCTAGTACGGGTAAAGGCTGATGCGTTAGGCTTGCCTTCTGAAGACTTTCTAAGTGATCGCGTAGTAGAATTTGATCATGTATATCCGGGCTATGTAGAGATCTTTGTAGATGCCGATGTTATGAAGAGGTTTTATACAAATGGTGAAATTGCTATTTCCGAGTTAACAAAACACCCGTTTTACCCGCATCAATTTATTATAATGAAGGATGCTCTAGGTAGTTCTAGTTCTGCATTAGGAAAAGTTGAACCAGATGGAAAAAAAGTTAAGCCTTTTATAAATGAACCCGATCATGTATGGGGGATACGTGCGAGAAATGTTCAACAGCGAATGGCATTTGAATTATTGTTAAGAGATGATATTAGTCTAGTGACAATGGTAGGGAAAGCTGGGACGGGTAAGACACTATTATCTCTTGCAGCTGGACTAATGCAGACAGAGGACCTAGGTAAGTACAAAAAACTCGTTGTAGCAAGGCCGGTAGTACCACTTGGAAAGGATATAGGTTATTTACCAGGAGAGAAAGAGGAGAAATTGCGGCCGTGGATGCAACCGATTTATGATAATTTAGAATTTTTGTTTGATACGAAAAAGCCTGGTGAACTGGATCAAATCCTTGCAGGTATGGGATCAATTCAAGTTGAAGCATTAACATATATTCGTGGAAGAAGTATTCCAGATCAATTTATCATTATTGATGAAGCGCAAAATTTAACAAAGCATGAGGTGAAAACAATTTTAACTCGTGTAGGCGAGAGAAGTAAAATTGTATTAATGGGCGATCCGCAGCAGATAGATCATCCATATTTAGATGAATACAATAATGGTCTTACCTATGTGGTAGAGAAATTCAAAGATCAAACAGCAAGTGGGCATGTTAAATTAGTGAAAGGTGAACGTTCAGGATTAGCGCAGCTAGCAGCTGATTTACTATAGCCTTTGCATTAGCTAAAAAATCGCACTGCAGTGGCAATCGTTCGCTGCAGTGCGATTTTGGGAGTCACCCCTATTGGAGAGTGAACTTACATACATTTGTAATTGGGCTGGTTTGATTTGAACCATCTCCAAAATAAAAATGGATAGGTCCATCTTCGCGAAGTGGTTGTCCTTTATGAGAAAAACCAACAATGCCAGATAAGGCATCCGATAGTGATACGACATGTTTGGTACCATTTTCTTCTGTTATTTCCACATTGGTTACCCCTTTTAAAGGTTCTGCGTTTACTAAAAATGGTTTGAGAGGCATCCCGAAAGAACCGTTAATTAACTTTTGCTTTTCGTACCTAATTTCATTTCCATTACTATTAGGCCGCGGTGGAGCTGAGCCTTCTGTAATTTCTTTATCCCATTGAGCCGAAATGGCTTTTTTGTATGCCGTTTCCTCATCGTCTTTTGTTTTTATTTCTTCAAAATATGTATCGAGATCTACCTTTCTTTCATCAAAGATCCATACAGTGGGATCGATCGTTAATGGGTGTCCGACTTCTCCTTCAATAAAAAAAACAAACTCTTGCATATTGTCCCCTCCTATAACAGCTTCTCTTTAAGCGTATTAGAACTCAATTCAAGTGCCCCATGAAGTTAGAATCGTAATAATAATGGAGCGGCTTTGCTCTATTGTTCTAACTTTAGAACAACCTCTTAAAGTATAAAGTGTTTCAATGTTTTTGTCACTTTTGGTAAAGGATATGAGGTACATACTTATAGGTGAGGTGGGGTTTTTGTGGTTTGTCATTATGGGAAAGATCTAACAGAAATGATTGAACAAGTAAAGGGCTATACAAAGAGTGGCAAAGTAGCTGATTATATTCCGGCTTTATTAAAAGCCAACCGTGACGATGTTGGTGTGGCGATTTTTGATGGAAATGAGACGTGTTTTAGTGAAGGAGAGCATCATAAACCGTTCACATTACAAAGTATCTCGAAAGTCCTCACATTAGCATTAGCGTTAATGGACCATGGAGAGGAGGTTGTGTTTAGCAAGGTGGGAATGGAACCGACAGGAGACCCGTTTAATTCAATAGCAAAATTAGAATCACACATTCCGTCAAAGCCTTTAAATCCAATGATCAATGCAGGTGCTCTTGCTGTTAGTTCTTTAATAAAAGGTAGCTCTAATGAAGAAAAATTGGATAGACTTATTCAATTTGTTAGAGAATTAAGTGGAAACAGTAAAATTACGTATAATCAAGAAGTGGCAAAGTCAGAATTTGAGACAGCTGACTTGAACAGGTCGTTAGCATATTTTATGAAGCAGCATGGGGTTATATTAGGTGAGGTAGATGTGTTACTTGACTTTTATACAAAGCAATGTGCGATAGAAGTTGATTGTGAAGATCTAGCAAAGATTGGCTATACTTTAGCACATCAAGGGGAACATCCAAATAAAAATTATTCGATTATACCATTTGAAATAGCGAGGTTAGTGAAAACATTTATGGTTACTTGTGGTATGTATAATGCTTCGGGTGAATTTGCTATTCGTGTTGGCATACCAGCAAAAAGTGGAGTATCTGGGGGAATTGTAGGTGCTGTTCCGGGGGGGATTGGAATCGGTCTGTATGGTCCGGCATTAGATGAAAAAGGCAATAGTATTGCAGGGATGAAATTGTTAGAATTGCTATCAGCTAAGTATCATCTAAGTATATTTTAGAAAGTTATAAACCAGCCCTTGTTGTGAAAATCGTTGCAATTTTCTTTTGAAAAAGATACTATTAAGACAAGGAAAATTCAACAAAGGAGGGGATCAACATGTCAGCAGAAATGGTGACTGGAGATAAAGAAAAAGCATTTGCCCTTCTGAAATCAGATGCGGATAAAATTCGCCAGCTTATTGAAGTGCAGTTGGAGAATTTAACGATGCCCCAATGTCCTCTCTATGAAGAGGTTCTTGATACACAAATGTTTGGACTGTCAAGGGAAATTGACTTTGCTGTACGTTTGGGTCTAGTCAATGAGGAACATGGCAAACAGATTTTAGGAGAATTACAACGTAAATTAGATGACTTACATGAGGCATCTGTGAGAAAATAAAGATCAAGCTATTATATAATAGCTTGATCTTTATTTTTTTCTGGAAAAAAAGCGCATATTTTCCAAGGAGATAAAAAAGGTCGCCTTTTCACTTTTTCAGTGCCCTCGCTTGAGGAGGCTTTAAAAAAAGATTGCCAAGGGAATCTTCTATTATCTATACTAGAATAAAGCTAGAGGTCAGTAGTGACAATGGCTCACTCATTTTGTGAAAGATAGGGAGAAGAACAATCGTGCAATGGGGAAAGACAAATTTAGGAGAAGGAAGAGAGGTTGAAAAAATGAACGGATTAACCAACATTAAGAAAGTACTTGTCGCTAATCGTGGGGAAATAGCTATTCGTATTTTTCGAGCTTGTACGGAATTACATATCCGGACGGTTGCCATTTACTCAAAAGAAGACTCAGGTGCTTACCACCGTTACAAAGCTGATGAGGCGTATTTAGTTGGTGAGGGTAAGAAGCCAATTGAGGCTTACTTAGATATTGAAGGTATTATCGAAGTAGCTAAGTTACATGACGTTGATGCGATCCATCCTGGTTATGGATTTCTATCTGAAAATATTGATTTTGCAACACGTTGTCAGGAAGAAGGGATTATCTTTATTGGTCCAGAGCTTGAGCACCTAGTAATGTTTGGAGATAAAGTTCAAGCGCGTGAACAAGCGTTAAAAGCTAACCTTCCTGTAATCCCTGGTAGTGATGGTCCTGTACATAGTGTAGAGGATGTGCAAGCCTTTGCTAATCAACATGGTTATCCATTTATTATTAAAGCATCGCTTGGCGGCGGCGGGCGTGGGATGCGGATTGTGCGCAATGAGAATGATTTAAAAGAGTCTTATGAGCGTGCAAAGTCTGAAGCTAAATCCGCTTTCGGCAATGATGAAGTGTATGTTGAGAAATTTATCGAAAACCCTAAACATATTGAGGTCCAAATACTAGCAGATAAACATGGAAATATTGTTCATTTATATGAAAGAGACTGCTCAGTCCAACGTCGACACCAGAAGGTTGTCGAAATCGCCCCTAGCGTTTCGTTACCTGAAGATGTTCGTAAAGGTATTTGTGGTGCAGCAGTACAACTTATGGAAAATATTCATTATGTGAACGCAGGAACAGTGGAATTTCTTGTGACGGACTCGGGGGAGTACTATTTTATTGAGGTCAACCCTCGTGTTCAAGTAGAGCACACCATTACGGAAATGGTAACAGGTGTAGATATTGTCCAGTCGCAATTATTAATTGCAGATGGTGAACAGCTGCACGGATCAAAGCTTGGTATCCCAGAACAGGAGAAAATAGTTTGTAATGGATATGCGATTCAATCACGTGTGACAACAGAAGACCCTAGCAATGGCTTTATGCCGGACACAGGACGTATTAATGCCTACCGTTCAGGTGGAGGTTTTGGGGTAAGGTTAGATGCAGGAAATGGTTTCCAAGGAGCAATTATTACACCGTATTATGATTCTCTTTTAGTCAAAGTATCCACATGGGCCCTTACATTTGAAAGTGCTGCAGCTAAAATGTTGCGAAATTTAAGAGAGTTTCGAATTCGTGGTATTAAAACGAATATAGCGTTTTTAGAAAATGTTGTTCAACACCCGCAATTCCTAAATGGTGAATACAACACATCGTTCATAGATACGACACCTGAGCTTTTTGTCTTTCCAAAAAGAAAAGACCGAGGTACGAAAATGCTCTCGTTCATTGGTGAGACAATCGTCAATGGATATCCTGGTCTTGAAAGTTCGAAGAAGCCAGTTTTTGATAAAGCGCCCGTTCCTAAACTAAAATATACGGATCCTATTGTGAATGGGACGAAGCAAATTTTAGATGAACAAGGTCCAGAGGGTTTGGCTAACTGGGTAAAAAACCAGAAGGAAGTACTACTTACGGATACAACATTCCGCGATGCACATCAATCATTACTCGCAACTAGAGTACGGACTCATGATTTAAAACAAATTGCTGAGCCGACTGCTCGTATGCTTCCGAATTTATTCTCACTTGAAATGTGGGGTGGGGCAACGTTTGATGTAACGATGCGCTTTTTGCACGAGGATCCGTGGGAAAGGTTGATTACACTGAGGAAAAAAGCGCCTAATGTCTTGTTCCAAATGTTACTTCGTGCATCGAATGCTGTCGGGTATACCAATTATCCTGATAATGTGATTGAGGAATTTGTTGAACAATCAGCAGAGGCTGGTATAGATGTATTCCGTATCTTTGACAGCTTAAACTGGGTAAAAGGGATGACACTTGCGATCGATTCCGTGCGCAAGAGCGGAAAAATTGCTGAAGCCTCAATGTGTTATACTGGCGATATTTTAGATCCTTCTAGATCGAAATATGATTTAACGTATTATAAGAATTTAGCTAAAGAATTAGAGCAGTCTGGCGCACATATTCTTGGGATTAAAGACATGGCAGGATTGCTTAAGCCAGAAGCAGCATATCAGCTTGTGACAGAGTTGAAAAGTACAATAGATGTTCCGATTCATTTGCATACTCATGATACTAGCGGCAATGGTCTATTTACTTATGCACGTGCCATTGAAGCAGGAGTAGACATTGTTGATGTCGCTGTAAGCTCAATGGCAGGTTTTACATCACAACCTAGTGCAAATAGTTTGTATTATGCGCTAAGCGGTTCGGAGCGTCAACCGAATGTCGACGTTAAGTCACTAGAGCAACTAGCCGAATTTTGGGATTATACCCGCAAATATTATGCTGGCTTTGAAAGCGGAATGAATGCACCACATACGGAAGTTTATGAGCATGAAATGCCAGGTGGCCAATATAGTAATCTTCAACAACAAGCAAAAGCGGTTGGGCTTGGTGCGCGTTGGAATGAAGTTAAAAAGATGTACAGAACAGTCAATGACATGTTCGGTGATGTTGTAAAAGTAACACCTTCTTCTAAAGTTGTTGGGGATATGGCTCTTTATATGGTTCAAAATAACTTAACGGAAGAAGATGTGTATGAGAAAGGGGAAAAGCTTGATTTCCCTGACTCAGTTGTAGAGCTTTTCCAAGGTCAATTAGGTCAACCGTATCAAGGTTTTCCTAAAAAGCTTCAAGAGATCATCTTAAAGGGGAGAAAGCCGATTGAGGGAAGACCTGGTGAAACAATGGAACCGGTAAACTTCCAAGAGGTGAAAGAATCTCTGTTTAAAAAGTTAAATCGTCAAGTGACAAGTCACGATTTACTTTCATACGCCATCTATCCGAAAGTATTTATGGAATTCGAGCAGTTCCGTCAACAGTTTGGAGATATTTCTGTTCTGGATACACCTACATTCTTCTACGGCTTGCGTTTAGGTGAAGAAATTGAAGTAGAAATTGAGAAAGGGAAAACTTTAATAGTGAAGCTGGTCTCTATTTCCAAGCCAAAAGAAGACGGGACACGTATCGTCTACTTTGAGCTAAATGGACAGCCTCGTGAAGTTATGATAAAAGATGTAAATGTTCAAACGAGTTCTGTCTCAAGACCAAAAGTAGATAATGATAACCCAAATCAAATTGGGGCTTCAATGCCTGGAACGGTAGTTAAGACGCTAGTTTCAAAAGGAGATAAAGTGAAAAAAGGTGATCATTTAATGATTACAGAAGCAATGAAAATGGAAACAACAGTTCAAGCTCAATTTGATGGTATTGTTAAGGATGTCTATGTAAATGATGGAGATCCAATTTTAACGGGAGATTTATTAATTGAATTAGCATAATAATAAGAATAGCTGATCTATCCATTCGCTAAGGGTAGGTCAGCTTTTTTTTGATAAGATGATCTATTGAAGACGTATAAAATTACTTAAACTGGGTAATAAATGAAAAAATGACAGCGAGAATGGAAGCCACTGAAAGAGGGCACTAAAAAAGGGAAAACCGCCTTTTTTAGTGCCCTCAGAAATGCTGTCATTTTTTTCAGGTTTATTTTGTTGATTTACGGAGTAAGACCATTGCCATATAAGCTAAATTAGAAAATAAGATCGAAATGATTAATGCATGCAGTAGACCTATTGATAAAATATCGTTCTGAGTAAATACAACTGAAATTCCAGTAATCATTTGTAAAATAATAAGAATAAAGGCAATGATGCTTGTCCAAACGAGCACTAACTCATTTCGAAAGCTGCTAATTGTCCACATCATAAGAATAAGCAACAAAATCGCCAACGTTATTCCTGCTACCCTATGCAAAAATTGTACTCCCATTGGTCCGGTTAGTCCAGGGAATATCATTCCATTACATAAAGGGAATCCAGCACAAGCTAAAGCTGAATCAGTGTGTTTCACATATGCACCAGTGTAAATAACGGCATAACAATATGTGATGACAAAGAAGAAAAATGCTTTATATCCTCTTGTTACTTTAGGAGCTATCTGTTTAGGTTTTCCATCTTCAAAAGCTAAGATCATCAAGAGAACAACAGAGGCAAGCGACATTGCTGATATGCCGAAATGAAGAGCTAATATTGCTTTTGATTGACCAAAGACAACGGCTCCGGCACCAAGTAAACCTTGGAAAATTATTAAAGCGACGGCAGCAATAGCCATGAATTTCGTTTCTCTCATATGCTTTAGCTGCTTCCATGACCAAATGGCAAGTATAATGACCATTGCACCTACTAAACCAGAAACAATTCTATGACTATATTCAATGATCGTTTCAATAGCAGGATTGACAGGGATCACTTCTCCAAAACATAAAGGCCATGTTGCACCACAGCCCTCTCCGGATCCCGTCTTTGTAACAAGTGCACCTTGAAGTAGGACAATGAGTAAGCCAATTGAGGTCAGAATGCCGTAGATTTTTAATCTTTTATGCATTCAATTCACCTTTCCTTCTATAAAATTGTTAAGATATATGCTAGAGTTAGCAAGGGAAAACTTTAAAGCTTCCTCATTGATCTTAAAAACAAACGAGAAAAAAGTCAATTTTACTAGAGTGAATTTTTTATGGACGTCGCTAAATGTGAAGATAATGTGAAACTCATGATTTTAATGAAACTAAATAGATTTTAAGATATAATGTGACTTGTAGCACATCTAATTAATTTTGTTTCCTTTATTTATTGTTTACGAAAGTGCTCGAATTGGTTGACTCTACAAAGGAGGTGAAGATTTGATGAATAAGACTAATACTGTTTTGGACTCATCAAAAGTTATAGCTAGTCCTGATTCATCAGTTGCTGTTAGTCAGCAAAAGTCATGGAAGGACTATCTAGTACTTGCGAAGCAAGGGATTGTTACGTCGAATTTGATTACTACATTTGCCGGGATATACTTAGCGGCTGTTTATACAGGGGTTGGATTAGGATCACATTTTGCAACAATGTTCTTTGCACTAATTGGTGCGGCGCTTGTCATGGCAGGTGGTTGTACGTTAAATAATTACATTGATCGAGATATCGATCACATTATGGAACGAACGAAGGATCGTCCAACGGTTACAGGGCGTTTTTCTGCTAGTCATGTTTTGTTAGTTGGATTACTCCAAGCGGCTTTCGGTTTAGGCTTTTTAGCCCTAACGACAGCAACAGCAGCTGTCATTGGGTTAATTGGATTATTTATATATGTAGTTTTATATACAATGTGGACAAAGCGTACTACAACGTTAAACACCATTGTTGGTAGCTTTTCTGGAGCTGTACCGCCGTTAATTGGTTGGGCAGCCATAGATGGAAGTTTACACACATTTGCTTGGGTGTTATTTTTTATTATGTTCTTTTGGCAGCCGCCACATTTCCTAGCTCTTGCAATGAAGCGCGTGGAAGAGTATCGTGCAGCAGGAATACCTATGTTACCAGTTGTTGCAGGGTTTGAAGTGACAAAACGACAAATGGTCGTCTATGTTATTGCTTTACTGCCAGTTTCACTTATGCTATATCCATTTGGTATTGTGTATACAGTTGTAGCAGCAATACTCGGTTTAGGATGGATTGTGTTAGGATTTGCTGGTTTTAAAATGAAAGATGATATAAAATGGGCAAGGCTGATGTTTGTTTACTCGCTCAATTATTTAACTATTCTCTTTGTTCTTATGGTTATTGTTCATATTTAATAATGCAGATATCTCTATTACTTATTGGAAGATATTAAAATGAATAATGACTGTAGATATATATCTTAATTGTAGTTTTAACTACGTAACGAAAGTGAGGTTGGATTGTCAGATGAAACTTTGGAAAACTGCATGGCGTTTTCTACCTCTTTCATTGCTCGTGTTTGTTTTAACGGGTTGTTTGGGAGAGACGAACTTAACTGCCCTTGATCCAAAGGGACCACAATCACAATGGTTATTTGACAACATGTTATTATCGTTGTACATCATGGCCTTAGTGACAATTGTCGTATTCGCAATCTTTTTCATTATTCTTGCAAAGTACCGTCGTGCTCCAGGAGACGATGAGATTCCAAAGCAAGTACACGGAAATACGGCACTAGAAATTACTTGGACTGTTATCCCAATTATCTTGTTAACAATTTTAGCTGTTCCAACAATTACTGGACAATTTATGTTAGCTGATGTAGAGCCTGATCCAGAGATCGGCGAAGATACAGTCTATATTAAAGTAACGGGTCACCAATTCTGGTGGCAATTTGATTATGAAGATGAAGGCTTTACTGCTGGGCAAGAAGTATACATTCCAGTAGGAGAAAAAGTAATCTTCGAATTACATGCACAAGATGTATTGCATTCATTTTGGGTACCAGCTCTAGGTGGTAAGCTTGATACGGTTCCTGGTATTACGAATCATATGTGGCTAGAAGCTGATGAGCCAGGTGTTTACAAAGGTAAATGTGCTGAGCTTTGTGGACCTTCACATGCATTAATGGACTTTAAACTTATCGCCCTTGAGCGTGATGAGTATGATGCATGGGTTGAAGGAATGCAAGCAGAAGTAGAAGAGCCTACAGAAGCTTTAGCTCAACAAGGAAGAGATGTATTCGAAGCTAGCTGTATTGGCTGTCACGCAGTAGGCGGCATGGGATCAGCTACAGGACCTGCTCTATCAGACTTTGCAAATCGTGAAGTTGTTGCAGGATACTTAGAAAACAATGATGAAAACTTAGAAGCTTGGATTCGTGATCCAGAAGCTCTAAAACAAGGCAATAACATGCCAGCATTTCCAGATATGAGCGATGAAGATATGGAAGCGCTTATTGCTTACCTTCGTTCTCTAGACGTTCAAAACCATTAAAATTGAATTAAAAGGAGGTAAACCCTTTGGCTGCACAAAAACAGGAAAAAAGCGTTATTTGGGATTGGTTAACAACGGTTGACCATAAAAAGCTTGGAATCATGTATTTGATTGCAGGGACGCTTTTCTTTGTAAAAGCTGGTGTGATGGCGCTATTTATGCGTATCCAGCTCATGTATCCAGAGATGAATTTCTTAAGTGGTCAAACATTTAATGAATTCATTACGATGCATGGTACGATTATGCTATTTTTAGCTGCCACACCATTATTATTTGCATTTATGAACTATGTCATACCACTACAAATTGGAGCTCGTGATGTTGCGTTCCCATTTGTTAACGCACTTGGTTTTTGGATCTTCCTATCAGGTGGTTTGTTACTTAGTATGAGTTGGTTCTTTGGTGGAGGACCAGACGCAGGTTGGACTGCGTATGTACCACTTTCAAGTCGTGACTACGCAGGAGTAGGTCTTGACTTTTATGTATTAGGTTTACAAGTATCAGGTATTGGTACACTAGTTTCAGCAATTAACTTCTTAGTAACAATCATTAATATGCGTGCACCAGGAATGACAATGATGCGTTTACCATTGTTTGTATGGACATCATTTATTTCTTCAACATTAATTTTATTTGCATTTACACCACTTGCTGCTGGTCTTGCACTTTTAATGTTAGATCGTATATTTGATGCACAGTTCTTTATTCCAAATATGGGTGGTAATGTTGTTTTATGGCAACATATCTTCTGGATCTTTGGTCACCCGGAAGTATATATTCTTGTTTTACCTGCATTTGGTATTATTTCTGAGGTTATTCCAGCATTCTCAAGAAAGCGTCTATTCGGTTATACGGCAATGGTATTTGCTACGATGATTATTGCTTTCTTAGGATTCATGGTTTGGGCTCACCATATGTTTACAGTAGGTATGGGACCTGTAGCAAACTCAATCTTTGCGATTGCAACAATGACGATTGCGGTTCCGACTGGTATTAAAATCTTTAACTGGTTATTTACGATGTGGGGCGGAAAAATCACGTTTAATACGGCAATGCTTTTTGCTTCTTCATTCGTACCAACATTTGTACTTGGTGGGGTAACAGGGGTTATGCTTGCAATGGCACCAGTTGACTACCTTTACCATGATACGTACTTTGTTGTTGCTCACTTCCACTACATAATTGTTGGTGGTATCGTGTTAGCATTATTTGCTGGTCTTTTCTATTGGTATCCAAAAATGTTTGGACATATGTTAAATGAAACACTTGGAAAGCTTTTCTTCTGGGTATTCTATATTGGTTTCCATTTAACTTTCTTTGTTCAACACTTATTAGGTCTAATGGGGATGCCTCGTCGTGTTTACACGTATCTTGGCGATCAAGGACTAGATACATTTAACTTTATTAGTACAAT
The DNA here is from genome assembly GCF_036663575.1 of Halalkalibacter flavus. Taxonomy (NCBI): domain Bacteria; kingdom Bacillati; phylum Bacillota; class Bacilli; order Caryophanales; family Bacillaceae; genus Halalkalibacter; species Halalkalibacter flavus. The sequence goes on along the minus strand of NZ_JAWRVK010000017.1, from coordinate 68,518 downwards.
TGGAACATTCTTCATGTCAGCAGGTGTGATCCTTCTCGTGATTAATGTTATCTATTCTGCGTTTAAGGGTGAGCGTGTAACAGTTGCAGATCCATGGGATGCTCGTACGCTTGAGTGGGCTGTTCCTACTCCAGTGCCAGAGTACAACTTTGCACAAACACCACAAGTTCGTTCATTAGATCCATTATTCTATGAAAAAATTCATGGTGATGGAAATATGAAGCCGGCTGAACCAGTTCAACCGATTCACATGCCTAATGGGTCAATTTTACCTCTAATTATCTCTGTAGGTCTTTTCTTTGCAGGGTTTGGGATGATTATGTTAAACATGGAAAACCCAATTATCAATCCATGGATTGTTGCAGTTGGCGGTTTAGCTATCACATTTGGCGCAATGTTTGTCCGTTCTGTGAAAGAGGATCATGGCTACTATGTTCCTGTTGAGCAAGTAAAAGCGGATCTTAAGAAAGGAGGAAACTAAGAAATGGCGGGACATGTAGATACTTCCAAAGGGCTTCCTTCGCATCCGGAGAGAGCGACACTAGAAGGTAAAAACAAATTTCTCGGTTTCTGGTTCTTCCTTGGCGGGGAAACAATACTTTTTGCAACGTTTTTTGGAACGTACTTAGGACTTCGAAACGGTGTTGCGGATGGTCCTACGTCACAAGACTTGTTCCATTTACCACTTGTTTTCATTATGACAATGCTACTTTTAACAAGTAGTTTGACGAGTGTATTAGCTATGTTTGCAATGAAGAAAAATAAATTTGGCACATTTAAGATTTGGATGTGGATTACGGTTTTACTTGGTCTTGCATTCTTAGGATTTGAAATTTACGAATTCTATGAGTATGTTCATCATGGCTTAGGCTTTACAACAAGTGCGTTTGCATCTTCATTCTTCTCACTTGTTGGATTGCACGGTGCCCACGTTGCTTTCGGTTTGTGCTGGATTACTGTCCTACTTATTCGCTACAATAAGACTGGTATTACATTAACGAATGCTCCTAAGTTTTATTTAGCTAGTTTATACTGGCACTTCATTGACGTCGTGTGGGTATTCATCTTCACGGTTGTATATCTTATGGGAGTAGTATAAGGGGGGCTAGTATATGGCAGATAACTTAAGTACACCATTTGAGAAAAGTGCGATGACAGAAGAAGAAAAACGTCAGACGAGTAAGGAAATTCGTAAACAGATTGTTGTTTTTGCGCTAATGATTTTCTTAACAATTATTTCGTTTTTAGCTGTCGGAGCAGATATTATTCCACGCTCATTTGCGATTCCGTTTATTCTACTTTTAGCATTGGTACAACTTGCTTTGCAGTTGATATTCTTTATGCATTTAAAAGATAAGGATCACGGTTGGGCAACTGCGTTTATGATTTCTGGTATCTTTGTAACAGTTCCAACGATTGCAGCGCTAATGTTGCTACTTGGTATTACAAAATACTAAATGAAAGTAAGAGGTGACTCTAATAATAGAGTCACCTCTTTTTTTAGGTATGGAGGCTAATTACGACTGCTCTAAATAAGGTGTTTACCTTTGCAGTGCCTTACTTTTTACGGGTTCGAACCTATTTTTGTTCATGATATTGTAAAGAGCGATCATGGTATATTGTCGTTTTTTTGTTGTATAATGAACACGTATGAAAACTAGAAGAAGGCGTGATTAAATGAACGATCAAGAAAATCAAGGGGTTTTAAGTCAAACCCATCGTAAACGTAATTATAAACCTGCTATTATTATCATTACGATTTTAATTAACGGGTTAGTAGCACTACTTGCAGGTTTACCTGGAGTTGAAAATTTCAATGCATTTGATGTGAAGATTCTTCCATTGATGAATGCTATTTTTAATAGCTTTACATTCTTATTTTTGCTTGCGGCATTAATTGCGATTATGAAGAAAAATGTAGTTATCCATCGTCGTTTTATTTATGCAGCTTTTATTACAACTACTCTTTTTCTTGTCACTTATGTAGCCCATCATTTCTTATCCGCCTCTACTCCATATGGAGGAACAGGGGTCATGGCTGGATTCTATTATTTTATATTAATTACGCATATTATTTTAGCTGCAGTGATTGTTCCTCTTGCTCTTACTTCTGTTGCTCGTGCTTGGAATATGGAAAATGAGCGACACCGTAAGATTGCTAGGTGGACAATGCCTTTGTGGTTATATGTAAGTTTAACAGGTGTTCTCGTTTATATTATGATTTCACCTTATTACTAAAAAACTTGGTCACGATGGTGACCAAGTTTTTTTTACGTCTTTTTACTGATGTTAGATCTTAATATTCAATTTAATAATTCCAGCTTCTTTTGCTGAAGTGAAGGCGATGACAAGAAGTGGTCCTATAACAAAGCCCATAACACCAAATAACATAAGGCCTAAATACATCGCAATTAATGTGGCTAGAGGTGACAACCCAATTTGTTGGCCCATTACTTTAGGTTCGACAGTTCTCCGGATAATGAGTAATACAGCAGCTAAGATTAACAGCTGAGTCCCTATAGTAGTATTGCCTGCAATTAATTGAAAAATAGCCCATGGAGCTAAAATGGCAATTGATCCGATTAAAGGAATAAAGTCAATTAACCATATGATAAAAGCCATAAGTAACGCGTATTCTGGTACGATTAGTAGCAATCCTATTAAAGAAACAATAAAAATAATAATACTTACTAAAAATTGTGCTTTGAAAAAGCCCCAAATGACATATGTTAACCTTGAAGTCATAAAGTTCACTTTATCTTTTGTACGATCTGATAAATACGTAAAAGCTTTATTTTTCAGTGACGGTAATTCAAGCATAAATAAGAACAAAGCAATTAAGTAAACAATAAATGTAACTAAGTATCCGGGAATACTTGTAATAACAGATGCCACGTCATTTATTAAATTACGTTCAGCAATCGTTGTTCGAATTGAGTTTAATGTATTGGTTACTTGTTCATTAATTTCTTGAACGAGATCTGGTGGAAGATTTTGATATTCTTCTTCTAAACTTCGCTGGAAATTAAGCCAAGCTCGATTTATATCGTTAACGTATTGCGGTAAGTTTTCTACAATTTGTGTTCCTTGAGTGACTGCTTGGGTTGTAATATAATAACCAGCTAGTCCGATAAAGAAAACAAATAAAGTGAACACAATCATTACAGCTATATTTCTTTTTATTTTGGCTCGTTTATGTAACGCAGTGACAGCAGGTGTCAAAATAAGTGCTGTTACAAAAGCCGCAATAAGTGGGATTGATACAGGTAAGATAAAATAAGCTACAAGTAAAACGGCAAGAATAGTTATTATTATTATTATTAACGTCTTTTTTGTCATAAGTGCTGCCAATGTGAGACTCCTCTCTCGTAATGCTATCTTTATTATATTACGAACCTAAACAGATGAACAGGTTAATGACTTAATTTCCTAAAGTCGTCATTTTTAATCGTTACTGCTTGCTTCATATTCTATGTTATAATCATTCGAAGATAAAAAATAGGGAAACAAGGAGAGTTTGAATGCAAAAATTATGTATCTATTTTATGTTGTTAATAGCCTTAACAGCATGTGGTTCTTCAGAGCCTGAAGAATTAATATTACTAGAAGGTGAACAAGCCGATGAGGTTGCTGATTTTTTACTTTCATACAAGGAAAACATGATTGAGTCAGTTAATACTGGTGATTTCAACAAGTTAGAACCTTATTTAATTACAAATAATAGTTTCTATCACTCCTTAAGGCGTTATTCGAGCGATTTACACGGAGAGCGCTCCACAAAAGAGTTGGATCATTTTGATGTACAAGCAGTCTATGAAGATGAAATTGGAGAAATTCATTCTGATGTTGACGAAGTGGTGACATTGTACGAGCATGGTGAAGAGAAGAAGATCTCTAGGAAATTACGCTTTGAACTCGTTCGTGGCGGGGATGATTCTTTTCGTATTGTAACGATAAAAGAAAGAAAATAAGACAACGAGGGACTCCCTCGTTGTCTTATTTTTAGTTTGTCTCAATGTTTTTTAATAGTAACTCAAGTTTTTTATTACACTTATCAATAATTGGCTGTGGGAATGTTTCTCCTTCATATTCAACACCATGAGGATAATAGTGTTTGCCAAGCATAGGTGTCATAAGTTTAACAATTGTGTCGTCCTTAGGAATATCTCCTTTTACTGCATATGCAGGAACACGAAGGTAATAGACATCTCCTTGATTGATAATTTTGTAATCGAATGTTACTCGTTGGTAATCCCATTGACCAGCATGAATAAAGCCAATTGATTCCGCAGCGTAACGAAGTGTTTCAAATTTTAATTCTTTGTCTGCAAGTTCAATATGTTCAAATTTCACTACGAATGCGCCTCCAATTCATCAAATATGTACTCTACTTATGATAGTATGAAAACTCTTCAGTTGCAATCAATTAATCATGAATGTTTTATGGATAAAATTTCTTCGACAGTATTGGTGTTGGAAGCGACACAACCTTACATAGTTAGTGAAAGGATATGACAAGGTGCACTGCGAATTTTTTGTAAAGGATATTAAAGAGTGTGTGACTATTACATTTGTTGTTAACAATGGAATACAAGATCTTTTTAATTTGAGAGAGAGGGGAATATATGAAGAAAAAAAATATGATAGCAGGAACCATTTTGCTATTTGTTTCCATCGTTCTTTTTGAGAACGTATATGAGGATCAAATTTCAGAATGGTTTCAGCAGACAGAACCCTATGAGGAAGAGACGTTAGCTGCTGAGGAAGTCTCCTCAATCGTAACACAAACAGAGGAAGAAGATTCATTGTCTTTTGCAGGCCATGAGCGTTTTATAGGTTTGACAGATGAAGAAATAAAAAATGAATTTGGTGAACCGACGCGCATTGATTTATCGGCATACGGGTATGACTGGTGGATTTATCCACTTTCAAATAATTCGTATATGCAAATAGGGATAGAAAAGGGGGAGGTTGTTACAGTCTTTCTAACAGGTAACATACGAGGAGAATCTCTTTCTTTAGGGCAGACGTATGATGAAATAAATGAGTTATTACAATTTAAAGAAAAAGTAGATGTAATATCAAGTGATGGAGGAATGTATCAATTTGAATTAACAAATGAAGATTTAAAGATGAGACCACTTGGTCAGATTGAAGATGTGTGGGTCCAATTTTATTTTGACACGCATACAGATGAATTATCGAGTATGCGTATTCTAGAAAAGGATGTTCTCATAAAACAGAGACCTTATTCCGTTTCTTACCGAGGAACACCTCCAGAACGCCCAACTTTTTCTGAGGATCAGTGGGCTCGGATTGAAGAAGGGAATGCAAAACAAATTTTTGACTTTACGAATATTATTCGAACTAGACATGGCTTAGAGCCATTTGAATGGGAAGAAAATGTGTCTAGAGTTGCTTATTTACACAGTAAAGATATGAGTGAGAGTGAGTATTTTTCACACACCTCACCTAGCTACGGAGAGGTAGCGGATAGGTTTGATCGTGAAGGTGTTCCCTTTATGTTAGCTGGAGAAAATATTGCGGCTAAATATGTTGATGGTTTGGCTTCAGTTGAAGGATGGTTAAATAGTGAAGGGCACCGTTTAAATCTACTTCATGAAGAATTTACGCATTTGGGCGTAGGGGTATTTAGAGAGCACTATACCCAAAATTTCTTGACTCCTTGGCAACTGTGAATCTTTTGTTGTCTACTGACTATGGGAAGAGAAAATCGTTCTTTTATGCTTTTAAAGAGGTAGTTACTCATTTTTGGGGGGTTGTTTTAGAAGGTCAAAAAAGACCTTTTAGAACAACCCCTTCTTATTTCCTATATTGTAGCAAATAACTAATAAGGTGATTTTTTTCGCGAACGTTGGACTGGGCACCTGTGTAAACTATTTATAAAGAAGAGAAAAAGGAGGACGAAGGAGATGGAATCTAGACAGGGTTTGCATCCTTCTGTTGAAGAATTTAAACAATTCATGAAGTCTAACCCGCACTTATTGAAGGAAGTAAAAGAAAAAAGAAAAACGCTTCAAGAACTTTTTGAAGAATGGAGCGTATTAGGCAGTGAACATGAGCAATGGGAAAATTATGAAACAACCCCTTCTAAAAATGGTGCGAAGGCAGAAACTGAAGAAAGTGTAGAGAATGAAAAGTCATCCAAAAGTGCAAGTGATACCCTTGGACAGATTATGGGACTTATCAAACGTATGAATGTCGATGACCTTCAGTACCACCTTACGCAATTTAGTTCGGTACTGTCTAATGTTCAAAATGTCATTCAATCATTTCAGAAGCCTTCTAATCCACCACATCAAAGGCAACATGACCATCCATTTTCATTTCGGCGTGACTAATTGATTGTATAGGAGGAGATTAGTTTGAGAGCTGAGGTTCAACAAATGCTTTATGAACGCCCTGAGCTACGCCAATATATAAGGCAGCATCCTAATTGGTATCGCAAATTGTCAAGAGATCCGAGTCAATTCCCAACCTTAGAAAAGGAGGCCAACCAATTTTACGGACGTACACTTCCTCAACGGGTAGAAAGGGTTCAAAATTCTCTTGGGCTTGTCATGATGATGATGGAAATGTTAAAAATGGGGCAATCAACTGTTGGTGATTCACAAGGGCCTGTTCAATAGATGACAGGTCTTTTTTTATGCCTAACGAAGCGAATAGAAGATCGAAGGAAGTGAGACGATAAAGGTGACAAAATATAGGAGGAGCAGGGAAATGTTGAAATCTGTAACTGTTTTAGTGTGTGTTCTTTTTCTAATCATAAACTTCTCACCTACTGTAAGTGCAAATACAGACATCGCTGAAAAAAACGACCTTAAAGGTTTACATATTGTCCCTTTGCAAAATACGGGCGTTGTTCGAGTGCAAATAGGTGGAAAAAGAGAATTAAATGTCTATCATGAAGTTAGGCAAAATGATTTGTTCGTAGAGTGTTTTGTTAATCACTTCTCGTTTAATCAAGAAAAAGCCGGAGCACTTCATCAAGATGGAGAAGGGCATATCCGACTTTATATAAACGATGAGCATGTTGATACTCTTTATGAATCAGCCTTCCTTATTGAGGGCATTCCTTCAGGTGAATATGAAATACGAGTCGTTGTTGTGAAAAATGACCGTTCGCCATATGAACTTGAAGAGACATTTGTAGTTACGATAGATTGACTGTTTTTTGTAGGTAATTATAGATTGTTTGTTCAATTGATACTCCTAATTGTTGAAAACCTTGATTGCCAAAAAGAGTATTAAATTCAAGGAAATAATATTTTCCACCAACGGAAATGACATCAAATCCAGCATGGTTGACACCTAAATTTCTAGCCGTTGTTCGTACAAGATCAAGCGCTTCTTCAGGAATATTCTCAAAAGAAATTCGGGCACCTTGTGCTACATTGTTTCGGAACGTATTATGATCATTAATTCGCCAATAAGCTAATGCAACATCATCTCCAACAAAGCAAACACGTAAATCTCGGTCAATTGGTAAGTACTCCTGTACATAGAAATATGGATTGTTTTCGGCATATTCACTAAATTGCTTATGATTTTCAATTAAAAATACACCTTTACCCATTGAATTACGGATTTCTTTTGCAACAAAAGGAAAAGGAAATTCTGCGAAAACCCGATTAATATTATCGTGATTACGACCTAAAATTACCGTTCGCGGAACATGATCAGGGCACACACTCCATAGAGCACGGGTAACTTCAATTTTATTAAAGCCCATTTGAATGGATTGAATACTTGGAAAAATAGCTTTTTTCATACCGTACACAAGTGCATTCACTTGCCAATTTTCTGGAAATAAACAAACGTCTGCATTAGCAATTTTTTCGCGTTCGTCGAACATACGCTCAGGCTTCACATACTGAATGCCGGGCATACCAATTGTTCGAAATGGGTTAAATGTTACAATCTTCATTTATTCGACTCACCTTCTTTTATTCAATTAAACAAGACGAGTGAATTATAGACAAAGTCAGGAGGGAAGTCAATCATGGATAAAACTTTTAAGGTTCGTCTAGGGTATGTAGCAATGAGTGTAGTACTCTCAAATGCTTCTCCTTCCCAAACGATGACGGTGAGGCAATTTGAACAAATTTCAGACCAGGAAGCTGGAATTCGAAAGTTGGAACGGATTGCTTCATCCAATTTAAACAATTGCTTTCGATTGTTAAAGCACAATAAAGCTCACGATATTTCTTTTTTTCGTTTATCATCTCGTCTCGTTCCACTTGCAAATCATCCGTTAACCGAAGGATGGAGATATGAGAAAGCATTGGCACCATTATTAAAACAGATAGGTGAATTTATAAAGAAAGAAAACATGAGAGTCGATTTTCACCCGGATCATTTTGTCGTGCTAAATAATAATTCTAAAGAAATATTACAACAATCATTACGGACACTTATCATGCATTATAAATTAATAAAGGGCATGGGGTTCTCTCATGTACATCGTTGTGTTTTACATGTTGGTGGTAAGAAAGCTGGAAGAGAAGAGGGGTTAGAACAATTCATTGAAAACTTTGGGAAGATTCCAACAGTCATTCAGGAGATGATTATGTTAGAAAATGATGATATGAATTACCCTCTTGAAGACGTGTTATACATTGGAGAAAAGTTACATATACCTGTTATCCTAGACCTTCACCATTTTGATGTATTACATGAATCAACCGATCTTCTTGCATTGTGGGAGCGAGTCGTGCAGACGTGGAAACATAGCCCTTTGCCAATTAAAATCCATATTTCAAGTCCGAAAAATGGAAAAGATGATAGAAAGCATCATGATTTCATCGATGTTCAAAGGTTCTATGATTTTTTGCAATTAATATCAGGTACGGTTGATCAAGTGGATGTTATGATCGAAGCGAAACAAAAAGATAAAGCTCTATTAAAGTTATCCGAAGAGTTGTCTCAAATAAAAAGTATACAAGTTCAGAATCCTTCTTCTATTATGATCAATAGCACACCATTATCTTAATTGATAAGAACGTGTTATAATGATTGCTAGGAGGTGTGAGTATGCTCGCAACTATATCAACATACGAGTTGATTGACGAAGCTAGTGAACTTGGTCAAGCTATTATAAAGTCTGATGTATATCAGCAATATATGCTAGCAAAGAAAGAGCTGCAAGCAGACCCTAATGCGCAAGAGAGAATTCGCAAGTTTAATCAACTAAAGGATCAATATGAAGAAGTACAACGCTTTGGGAAATATCACCCAGATTACGATAAAGTTTCAAAAGACATTAGGCAAGTGAAACGAGAGGTTGATTTAACTGAAGCCGTCTCTGTTTTCAAGAAGGCAGAACGCGAGCTAGAATCTCTGTTGAACGAAATTAGCGAGATTGTTGCTAGGGCTGTTTCAGATACGATAAAGGTCCCAACTGGTAATCCATTTTTTGACAATATGTCATGTAGTGGTGGATGTAGTACAGGCGGCGGTTGTGGCTGCAGTTAAAACGAGGGGAGAAGCGTCAGCTTCTCCCTCGTTTTTTAGGTAGAAGAAAAGGTTGATACGTGGCTATACTTTTTTGTGCCGTACACAATCTGTACATCCGTTTCCACAACAGAAAAGTTTTTCTTGAGGTACTTTAAAGCGAATGTGGTAAACAAATGCTTTCTTTTGCATCCGAACAAAAGAGATGTCACAACTGAGACGTTTTCCTTGCATTGCTTCTTTAGAAAAGCGTGTGAGCAGGTGATCTAACTGAAGTTTACTAATTGGTTTTTCTAAGTCAATATAAACAAAAGGGAGACCACCAAACTTCTTTCTCTGAATTGATTGAATGCACTCGTCTTTTTGTAACTTTTCTATAAATGAATTCCAAATTATTTCAAGGTCCATTTTCTTTCCCCCTCTAAATGAACACTACGTAGTACTAAGATAATCTTCATGTTTAATTATGACAACTACTTCTATTGCTGGAACGTTACGAACGTGCTAGACTAATTAAAGAGTATACTCTTTAGGAGGAGAAAAAATTTATGCTAGGTTCAAAGCGGCAAGGAGTGGCAGTTTGGCTAACGTCACTTAAATTTGCTAGACAACTGCGACGGTTTGGTAATGTCCATTATGTCTCGAAAAAAATGAAATATGTTGTTTTTTATTGTGATCAAGAAAAAGTTGATGAGACAATCAAGAAATTACAAGCATTTCCCTTTGTACGTGATGTGAAACCTTCGATGCGTCCTTTTATCGAGACAGAATTTCAAAACGCAAAACCCGATAAAGCAAAGGAATATGATTATAAAATGGGGATATAGAACGATTCTGTATAGAAGCTGTTTGCGGCTTTTACAGAGTCGTTTTTTTATTTACACATAATTGGATAAAAACGGAGATAGAGAGATCTTTTATTTAAAAAGTATAGTCATAGGCACAGATAAGATGCATAATCGATGTTGAATGTTTCGACTTTCGTGTATTCTTCTCGCAACATTTGTTGTCCTCCTCTTTGTCAAAGAGCAATTCTCTCCAGTTAATGCACAAGAGAAATCAAGTACAGTTGCTGAGTTCAAGTTCATTATAAAAAAGAAGCCAGTTCTATCACTTTATGTCGTAATTTTCTTAATACAATTTGCTGTCATGGGGGTTAATCCTCTCTTATCTTTGTTTGTAGAAGAGTTAACGTCTCCTACAACGGTTGCTGTCTATGCAGGTTTAGCCATTTCGGTGATGGGGTTTGCAAATATGCTTACTTCCCCTCAATTAGGGAAATTAAGTGATAAGAAAGGTGCGCAGCATGTTTTAATCTATTCTATGCTTGGAGTAGCATTATTTTCAATTCTGCAAGCATTTGTAACTGATATTTGGCAATTAATATGTTTACGTTTTCTTATTGGCTTATGTTTAGGTAGGGTATTACCGGCTGTAAATACACTAATTCGTCTACATGCACCAGAGGGTATGGAAAGCAGAACTTATGGATTCTCAAATAGTGCTATGTATCTGGGAACGATGTTAGGTCCAATACTAGGTGGTCTCGTTGTGTCAGGAGTAGGGAATAAAGGATTATTTTTTGTTTGCGCACTTGTTTTACTTATTAATGTTATGATTGTGAAAATAAAAGTATTGCCAAATGCCAATGAGGTTTTCTATAAAGAGAAATCAAGAAAAGAAGCAGATAATGCAGCATCACATCCTTAATATAGATAGACCCGTATAATGGAATAAGAAAATTCCGTTTTACGGGTTGTGATGAATAAATGGTTCTAACTCTATCTATGGCTACGTATAATAGCTTATTTAGTTAAGCGGGGGAATATATCGGTTCATTCGAAGAACTCCAATCAGGTATTGATAATATAGCTCCACATCCTCAAATTCATGAGAAGATTTCACTTTTAATCTATAAATAGACCTATCTAATTCCTGAGATAATTGTTCGAATAATCGATAGCGTTCTGACGATTGAATTTCGGGATTATGTATTCCTTCCAAGCATAAATACAATGGCATCATCTTACCGGGGGAAGCAGGTCTTAAAATGAGAACGAGGGAGCTTTTCTCTTTTTTCTCAAATACTGTATCGAGTCGTAAGAGCATATGAATTCTAGATGGGTTCGACCTTGCGAGCTCTAACAATTCATATAAATCATTGTACCCTTCTCCTAAAAGAATAAATCGTTGAATCATGATCAATGACCTCTTTCTTAAGTATGTATGAATGAAAATGTAGCATGATTCACGGAACATGTCGAGTAAAAAAAATCCTCGCAAGGAAACCTTGCGAGGTGCCCATACACATACTTATGTATGCCATGAGGCTATGGGAGAGGAGAAACCGGAGGAAGAACTTATGGGGAAACGTAAGCCTTCTCCGCGGTTGTAGCAACACAATAAGTGCTACTAGTTGAAGTATGACCCGAGTTTCGATTTTCCATACGTGCAGGAATAGAAAAATTTCACATATTTTCTCTGGATTTTTCCTCTGATTTGTTTGTCTAAATGATAATCGTATGATACTTTTGAAATAATTAAGGTAACAAGGTAGAAGAGGATGAGATATTGTGAGAGTTATATCAGGAGAAAAAAGAGGATTACCGTTAAAAGCGGTTCCCGGATCGTCAACAAGGCCAACAACAGACAAAGTGAAAGAATCAATTTTTAATATGATAGGTCCATATTTCTCAGGGGGGCTAGCACTTGATTTATATGCCGGCAGCGGAGGTTTAGGGATTGAAGCGATTAGTCGTGGCGTAAATAAAACGATTTTTGTTGATCAAAATAAAAAAGCAATTGAGACTATTAAGCAGAATTTGCAACAATGTCAATTCGAGGAGCGCTCAGAAGTATATCGAAATGATGCAAGTCGAGCTCTTAAAGCTTTAATAAAAAGAGAAATGGCCTTTTCGGTCATCTTTTTAGATCCACCATACGCTAAACAAAACATCGTAAATGAAATAAGTATTATCCTTGACTATCAGCTTCTTGAACAAAGTGGCGTTATTGTTTGTGAGCATGCTACGACAGTTAATTTACCAGAAGTAATAGGTTCGGGTAGAAAAAGTAGGTCTGAAACGTATGGCGATACGACTATTTCTATATTTACCAATGAAAAGAAAGAGGTGGGGACATGACAAGTATTGCGGTTTGCCCAGGTAGTTTTGATCCGGTGACATTAGGTCACCTTGATATTATTACGCGTGGGGCTTCAGTGTTTGATAAAGTAATTGTGGCGGTTCTTCACAATCGAAATAAACAGCCTATGTTTACAGTAGAGGAACGCGTCTCATTGCTTTACGAAGCAACAAAGGACCTTAAAAACGTTGAGGTTGATTCATTTAATGGTTTATTAATTGATTATGTGAAAGAAAAAAAGGCAAATACGATTATTCGTGGTTTGCGTGCTGTATCTGATTTTGAATATGAGATGCAAGCCGCATCAATAAATAAGAAATTAGGTCCTGATATTGAAACGTTTTTCATGATGACGAACAATCATTATTCTTATTTAAGCTCAAGTATTGTCAAAGAAGTAGCAAAATACAATGCAGATGTTTCAGATATTGTTCCAGATGTTGTGGCAGAAGCGCTCAAAACGAAATTTAAGTAGAGAGAAGGGTGATGAAAAAAGGTTTTACCTTTTGCATCACCCTTTGGCTATTTTATGAAGATGTATTGCGGCCTGCTTTTGTTTAGTTCATTCAGCGTTAGATAAAGCTTTTTTAGCTGTTAGTAAGATAAACAGTATAAGCATAATTAATGTAAACAAAGGACCGTACTCTGTGACCATTTTCCAAGTTGAGTAGAACCAAGAACTCGATTGTTCCCGTAAGAAAACAGGGATGGCTTGCCACTGGTCTCCTGTAGTTTTTTGATTAATGTAGAATGGGTGCCACAATAAAAAGACAAGGAATGCCGCGAAGAACCCATGGATCAATCTAGATATAAAAAATGGTTTAAAGCGAATATCTGTTTCAGCAAGAATACTTGCTACTTGTGCTTGTATGGAAAAGCCGCTGAATGCTAGGATAAAGCTTGAGACAATTACTTGTTCGAGCAACCCAACAGAAGTCGTTTCACTTGCCATTTGCGCTCCAAGAGTCATTTCGAAAAGACCCGAGATAATGGAGGAATTCAAATCACTTGGTAAGTGAAAGAAAGTTAGGACGACAGAAAAGAATGATCCGAGTAAAGCAACAACTCCAACAAGGCTTAATATTTTATTTAAAACTGAAAATAAAATAATAAAACCACCGATCATAAGCAGCGTTTTAACGGATGATTGTACGGCATCTCCAAGTAATTTTCCAATTGGACGGCCGTCTTTAATACGTTCTTCATGGAGCATTTTAAATGCAGTCATTAATCCGCTTACTTTCGGTTTCTGAGGGGGGCTAGCTGCCTCTTCTTCACGACCGTGAAAACGCATGATTAGTCCAACAAAGATATTACCTAAATAATGAGCAAGGGCAAGTACAATACCAAGTGCGGCATTGTGAAAGAAGCCGACAGCAATAGCTCCAAAAATAAAAAGTGGGTTTGCCGAACTTGTGAAACAGACAAGACGCTCTGCTTCAATCCTTGACAATTTTTTTTCTTGACGAAGTCTCGCCGTTATTTTCGCCCCTGCTGGGTTTCCAGATGCAAGTCCCATTGCCCATACAAATCCACCAACTCCCGGTACTCTAAATAGTGGACGCATTAGAGGTTCAAGCAACACCCCAATGAATGTTACAACTCCAAATCCAATTAAAAGTTCTGAAACAATGAAAAAGGGCAAAAGAGAAGGGAAGACAACGTCCCACCAAATTTGTAGACCACGAATGGATCCTTCTAGTGCTTCTTGTGGAAATATCATTAGCGAGGCTGCTAATAAAATGCTCATTAGAGCGAGTGTAAGTGTTTTTATCATTGATAATTGCATTGTATAGCTGCCTCCTTTTGCGTAACATCCAAACCAACCTGTCCATAATATAACTATACGTATACAAGCTCGTAATAGACCATATGATTTAGATTGAGTCAGGTAAAAAAAGTAAGGAGAGGATAGGAATGGCGAAACAACGACCAAAAATCGGTCTTGCGCTTGGTTCTGGCGGGGCTCGGGGTTTTGCCCATATTGGTGTACTGAAAGTATTAGAAAAAGAAAATATTCCTATTGATTTTATTGCTGGTAGCAGTATGGGGGCTCTTGTCGGAAGCTTGTATGGAGTTGGTCAGTCACCTGATAACCTAGAACAATTTGCAACATTATTTCGAAGGAAATATTTTATTGATTTTGTCGTTCCTAAACTTGGATTTGTAGCAGGTATAAAAGCAAAAGAGGTTATAAGGATGTTGGCAAAAAATAAAAAATTAGAAGAGCTAAACCCCCCGGTCGCTGTTGTAGCTACAGATATAAAAAATGGGGAAAGAGTTGTACTTAAAAAGGGCGATGTAGCAGCAGCTGTAAGAGCAAGTATATCAATACCGGGAATATTTGTACCTGAGAAAATAGATGACCGCCTATTAGTAGATGGAGGGGTAATTGATCGTGTCCCTGTTTCAGTAGTGAAAGAAATGGGTGCGGATGTTACAATAGCAGTTGATGTTTCTTATTTTCGAACAGAGCCTGAACTGTATACCGTATACGATGTAATTATGCAAAGTATGGATATCATGGCTCGTGAAATGGTTCGTGTACAGGAATTTGATAGTTCGGTTATGATTCGGCCAATTGTAAAGCATTCTAGTTCTCTAGACTTTTCTGAAGTGGAAGCTTTAATCGAGCGAGGAGAAGAAGCAACTAGAGAAAAATTAGCTGAAATAAAAAGGTGCATTGAACAATGGAAGGAGAACGAAGATGAAAGGGTCAATGATTAAAAAAAGGTGGATTTTCCTCATCGCTGTATTGCTATTTCTGCAATTTTATCAGTTACCATATTACTATTCACAACCTGGTGGAGCAAAAGTGTTAGATGAAGTCATTTCCGTTGATGGAGGATTTACAGAAGAAGAAGGATCTTTTATGCTAACGACAGTTCAAATGGGGAAAGCAAACCTTTTCTTTTATGGGTGGGCCCATTTAAGCCCTTATCGTATGATTTATCCGGAGGAACAGCTTCGGTTTGAAGGGGAAACGGATGAAGAATATCAGCACCGTCAATTAATAGCAATGACGGGATCACAAGAAATTGCCAAAATTGTTGCTTATGAGGCAGCTGGGAAGTTTGTGGAGTATGAACATAAAGGAGTATTAGTAACATCTTTGATTGAAGGAATGCCAGCCTATGATGTCTTGCAAATAGGGGATCATATCATCGCTGTAGACGGCGAACCAGTTATTACATCAGAACAATTAATTAATCAACTTCAAGGAATGAATGTGACGAACACAGTTGATTTAACAGTAGTACGTGAAGGACAAGAAGCGGTTATAGAAGTTGGTTTTTCTCCTTTTCCTGAAGATATGAATGCACCTGCTGGAAGAGTGGGTATTGGGATTTCAGCTCCAGTTACTGATAGGGAGGTAACATTTGACCCAGAGGTGACCATAGATACGAGCCAAATTGGGGGACCATCAGCAGGTTTAATGTTTTCATTAGAAATTTATAATCAATTAGTTGAAGGGGATATTACAAAAGGCTATAATGTAGCAGGCACCGGAACGATCAATGAAGAAGGAATGGTAGGCCGAATCGGGGGGGCTGGTCAAAAAGTGGTTGCTGCTGATAAAGCTGGGGCAGATTATTTCTTTGCACCGAATGAAGGAGGTGCAAGTAATTCTAATTTTGCTGAGGCAAAGGAAGCAGCTGAAGATATCGGAACAGATATGCAAATCATTGCCATCGATACGTTCGATGAAGCACTTACCTTCTTACAGTCACTCCCGGAAAAATCGTAATTGCCGAGGATGTCTCAAAAGGTCAAAGAACGGACCTTTTGAGAGAATAGCAATGGCACACTCGTCGCGCGGCTGGTATGAGAACCCCACTCATAACAGCCTTAAAAGATTGCGACGGTTTAGCTCATTGCTTCGAGGATGTCTAAAAAGGTCAAAGAACGGACCTTTTTAGACATCCTCTTTCATTGAATTAGAATTGGCGGTCTGGTTATTTCTTCTCTTATTTGTTTCGTCCTGCGTTTTGTATCAAGTGGAGCAAGATAAACGTTTGTAACCCTTTCTTCAATATCTGCAATGGTTCCTTCCAATTTGGCAGGCTTTGTAATAAGGGGAAGAGCACGTTGTTTTTTTGTTTGGTTTAAATAGCTTTGTCCAATTTGATTCATACCTAATAAACGGATGTATTGAGGCTTTAAAGAGAGGACTTCCTTCATTTCTGCTTTTGTCGTATTTGTTAACACATGTGTTGCAAGACGTTGTAATCTTGTCCAGGTGTAACGTTTCGTTTTCATGTATTCCATCCATTCAGCAAAGGAACTTGAAAGCTTGCTGGCTTGTTTCATCCTATATTCTAGTCCCTCCTCACATTCGTAGATTAGACCTAAATCGTTAAGTGGAGTAGAGAGTATCTTATATTGCAATAAGTTATAATAATGTTCCCATGTATGAAGAAGGGAAAACGCTTCCTTATAGTCCTTAATAAGGCGATAGGACGTTTCTGGCATGACATGTTTGACTTCATTTGATTGCCCGTTTGCAATGGCTTGGCGAATGCTTGTAGCACTTGCAATCCTTTTTTGAGTAATATTTCTGTCATGGTAATGTGCTTGCTTGCGCAATGTTGTAGTTGCCTTTATTTTGTGTCCTTGTTCTGAGATTGCTTTTATATAATGGAAACCGAGAATATTATTAGGTTCGGTTAAAGTTAGAATCGATGAGTCAGGTTCTAACTGGCAGAATGCCTCCGAAGTTGCTCGAGGATAACTTAGCCCAAGCTTCATTTTGGCTTTTACGAGTTGATCAAATGTTGTTTGATGAGATTTCATAAACGTATGTAGATTTTCAAAGTCCTCAATGTCTCCTGACTCACTTCCGAAATTAATAAATTCTACGCCCATTTCTGCTAATAATGAAATTGCACCATTAGCAAATATTTCGGCTTTCTGGGTAGAATACATATATGGGAGCTCAATAACTAAATCAACTCCGGCAGTTAGAGCCATTTGAGCCCGATACCACTTTGAAACAATGGCAGGCTCTCCTCGTTGTAAGAAAGTACCGCTCATTACTACTATTACTACGTCTGCACCTGTCAATTTTCGGGCTTGTTCAGCTTGAAAGAGATGTCCATTATGAAAAGGATTATATTCAACAACAATACCGACAGCTTTCACTCTTTTTCACGTCTCCTTTTTATATTGACTTTACAAATGATCAGTATATTTGTTAACTAGAAAAATCCTAGTGCTTCTTTACTCTTCTTTTATGTCATGCTACAATAAACGTCATGCTTAAAACAAGTACAAGTTCTAAATCTCATGTACTCAACTATAGTGTAAAGAAAAAAGGTTGACATTCAATTGGTGTAGAGCTATACTTAATTTTGTTGTCTTAGAGGTGATCAGAAATGAAATGGTCATTACAGCAATTAACTGTTGCTAAGCGCAAACCATTTACATTTGAAGAAGATATTGATGTATCCAGCTTAAAAGAGCTAAATCAAGATATCAGATCAGTTTCTCCATTTCATGTTAAGGGAGAAGTTAACTATACTGGTTCCATGATTACATTTCAGCTTGAGATTACAGGTGAATTAATTCTTCCTTGTGTAAGAACATTAGCTGATGTAAAATTCCCAATTGATCTTCATGTTGTTGAGCACTTCCATCCAACAAGTGATTATGTTACGGCAGATGTTGATCATGATGAAATTAATTTTTTTGAAGGGGAAATAATTGATCTACTTCCGGTCATTAAGGAGCGTATTTTACTTGAGATTCCGATTCAAGTTTACGCTGATACAGAAGCAGAACGTCTAGCACCTCCTACAGGGAAAGACTGGGGTATTGTAACAGAGGAAGAGCATAGCAACCGTGTCGATCCAAGATTAGCTGATTTGGCAAAGTTTTTTGAGAAAGAATAGGAAAGTCGAAGCACCGGCAACGTTCGGGCCTTCATTTCATATAACCAACTAATCTTGGGTGCAGTTGGATTTTATAGATTTTTTAAGGAGGTGGGAATGATGGCAGTACCATTTAGAAGAACATCTAAAACTCGCAAAAATAAGCGTCGTACTCACTACAAGTTAGCAGTACCTGGTATGACTAAATGTCCTGAGTGTGGAGAATTAAAACTTGCTCACCGTGTTTGTAAAGAGTGTGGCTCTTACAAAGGCCAAGATGTGGTTAGCAAATAATTTAATAAGAACAAAAAGACGAAGAGTTTTCTCTTCGTCTTTTTTGGCGGAAAAACGTATCTAAAGAAATAAGAAATGGCAAAGTTCCATTATATTATGCAGTCATAAGTGTGTTATTTTTTGTAAGGAGTGATTTAATGGCTAATGTACAACTAGAACAGAATGAAAATGGTGTAACTTGGATTCGAATAAATCGTGAAGAAATTAGGAATGCTGTGAACTTCGAAGTGATGGAAGAACTAGATGAGTTATTAACAATTGCTGAAGGTGATGAAAGTAAAGTTGTTATTATAAGTGGGGTAGGTAAGAAATCTTTTTGCTCTGGAGGTGATTTATCGGTCTTTCAACATATCATGAATGAAGAAGACGCCGGAAGCATGTTGAAGAGAATGGGAGTAATATTAGAGAGAATTGCCTTTTTTCCCAAAATAACGATAGCAGCTTTGAATGGTACGGCCGTTGGTGGAGGGGCAGAGCTTGCTTCAGCCTGTGATCTACGAATTGCAGCGCCTCATATCAGGGTCGGCTTCGTACAAGCTAACTTAGCGATTACAACGGGTTGGGGTGGAGGAACACTACTATTAGAGCGTATGGCAAAATCTGAAGCGTTGCAAATGTTACTATCAGCTCAGATGTATTCAGCCGGAGAACTTTTAAGGAACGGATTTGTACAGAAAGTGATAACGAAGGACTCATTTGAAGACGGTGTCATGGACTATGCAGCACCATTTTTGAGTAAAAGCCAAATGGTATTACAAGCATATAAGCGTAGATTCATGGATCGGATTAATCAAGAACGAATACATATGAATATGCAAAAAGAAATAAGGGAGTGTGCGAAATTGTGGGAAACAGAAGAGCATCACGAAGCTGTTCGTGCTTTCTTGCAAAGATCTAAAAACATCTAGTGCTAGATTTCTGAATAGATCTTGGCATTTCGGCAATAATTGACTAATAGAACGAAATCTATCTGGTAAAAACAAAAGAGAATATCTTTTTACTAATAATGAGTCTTTCTACTCTAGTAGATGCATATGTATAAGTAAATGAGACTCTAAGGAGGGATTCTATGACAACGATTCGCCAAGATGCATGGAGTACAGATGAAGATTTAATTTTAGCTGAGGTTGTTCTTAGACATATAAGAGAGGGAAGTACACAGCTTGCTGCTTTTGAAGAAGTTGGGGAACGCTTGTCTAGAACGAGTGCAGCTTGTGGATTTAGATGGAACTCAGCCATTCGAAAAAAATATGAATCTGCCGTTGCATTAGCAAAGAAGCAACGCTCAAAAGGAAAAAAACAGCAGCTTGATACAACAGAATGGGTAAATGAAGCTAGCGAGGAAATAGTCGAGCCTGTTGCGACGATAACAAAAGAAAAGAAGAAAGAAAAACTGGAAATAAAAAAAGAAAAGCCCGAAAAGAAAGAGACCGTTTCGTCCGAGCTTACAATGGAGGCAGTTCTTTCTTTTTTAACAGATTATCATGAAAATATGAAAGAGCGAATTCCATCCGAGGATATTGAGCAGTTGAAACATGAGAATGCTCAGTTACGAGAAGAACTTAATAAGGTTAAGGCAGAAAAGAAAGTGATGGCAGAAGATTATCGTGCGTTATTGTCTATTATGGATCGGGCGAGAAAATTATCTATTTAATAGGAAGCATCAATTAAAAGAGAAATGCACACATAACAGAAACATGTGTGTATTTCTTTTTTTGATATTCAGGAATTAGAAAATAAAAAAGGGTGTGTCTTAATAGGTCTGTTTTTGACCTTTGCGACACCCCTTCCATCTTACTTACGTTAAATCCTCTTCGTTCTCAATATGAACCGGTTCTTTCTTAGCTACTTGCTCTTTTACTCCTTCAGGATACCACACGTATGGGCTCTCACCGCGGTCTCTTGATACATCGTATGTTGCAGCTTCAAAACCCATATGTTCCCAAAAGTTTGCTGACCCTTGTCTGGCATTTGTCTTAATTGGTAATTTAAACGACTTGGCAAACTGGACTAATGATTCACCATAACCTTGCTTCCTGTAAGCCTCTAATACCTCTAATTTCCAAAGTTCTAAATAGTCTTGAGGTGGGTTGAAATAGCGGTCGTATTTTCCATTAATACGATACAAGCTCATTCTCGCAACAAGCTTTTTTCCGAAATAAATGCCATAAAAAGGAGACTCGCTGTCATTTTCAATAATATTTGATTCTAGATCGCCCTTCATAGAAAGCTCCGCAGAACCGTATTCGCGGAAGTTTTTAAACTCTTCTAATGTTTTATAATTGACAAGTAAACGCTTAACTTCATAATCATACATATTGATCTCCTCCTTAATGTTCAGATCTCTATTTTATTTTACTACAATTCAGAGTGAAAACGTTTGTATTTGCTTATTTTTTTAATAAATAAATAAATGTTTTAATAATCAGATTATTTTATCTTGTAAGTTTTACTTGAGAATATGGTACAATTTCATAAAAAAGAGGAGTAATTACAAGTGAAAGTAGTGGTATTAGGCTCTGGTTCAATTGGAATGCTCACGGCATTCTATCTTACTAAACAATGGCGCTCTACCTTATTAGTTACAAATCGTATAAAACAGGCTGAATTTATTGAAGAAAAAGGACTTCATCTTTTACATCAGGATGGAAATAGTGAGATGATTCATGTGACTGTAGAAAGTATTTCAACGCTGGAACATGAACAAATAATCGACTTATTAATCGTTACAGTTAAATCTTATCAGGTTGAACAAGTATTAAAAACGATCGAAGCTTCAAAGCTTACTATTTCTTCGATTCTATTTTTACAGAATGGAATGGCGCATACAGAGTTGTTTTCGACAATTTCAGTTCCTGAGATTGCTGTAGGAGTAGTTGAACATGGAGCGAGGCGGACAAATGATTATACGGTTCAACATACGGGTGTAGGGCAAATTAGATGGAGTTATGTTCGAAAACATGGCTCAACGGTAGAAGCGGTGTTTCAAGAAACAAGAGATGAAAAGTTCCAAGCCAAATACGAGCCTATGTGGAAGCCTATGTTACAACATAAATTAGTTGTAAATGCTTGTATTAATCCGCTAACTGCACTTTTTGGCATCCGAAATGGTGAACTTCTTCAGAACCCCCATTATTACTCTATATTAAAACAAGTTTTTTTAGAAATAATGGAGGTTGTCGATGTTAGAAACAAAGAACAAATGTGGGAGTATGTCTGTCACATAAGTAAAGAAACAGGAGCCAATCGCTCGTCTATGTTATCAGATTTGGAAAATAAACGTAAAACAGAAATAGATAGTATTGTAGGCTATTTACTACGGCAAGCTGCCAGAAAACAAATGACTATGCCTATTTTAAACTTCCTGTTTGAAGCGATCAAAGGAATAGAGAAAGAAAATAAGTTAGGGGAGGCTAATTTATGACTGAACTGGTAGCGTTCGTCATTGCTACGATTGTGACGATCCCTTTACTAGGGTGGTATATGATTTATATTACTTCTGTAAAAATTTCCAAAAACAAATCTAAATCAATGCGCCGTGCTTCTGATTGGACAACCTTGCTATTTATGATCGCTGTATACTTTATTATGATTGAAATTTGGGCCCAGTCGTTCTTATGGATTATCTTAGCCATTTTCTTTTTTATCGCGTTAGTAGTTACTTGGATTCAATGGAGGGTTTCAGGAGATATCCAAACGATTAAATTATTTAAAGGAATATGGAGGTTTAACTTTCTGACCTTCGTTATTATTTACGTTTTATTAAGTGGCTATGGATTGCTAGCAAGAATATTTAGTTGAAAGATAGGTCGTAACACTTGGTAGCTGGCTAATACTTTGCTATGATGAAGATGAATTTAGTGATACGAAGGGACGTCTATACATGTTGGAAGTTAGAGAAATCGACCTAATATCAAAGACTGGCTTTATGAATGATTATGTAAGCGGCAGTTGTTTGACTGAGCAATTTTTTGATTATACATATAACGACGAAGAAAAATATAAAAAAAGAGTGGATAACCTGTTAACAAGGTCTTATAAACGAGAAGAGTTAGCAGATTATTTAATAGGAGTTCATACTTCATTAGAAGACGTAGATCAAGCTCGAACTCAAATTGAAAAATTAAGGAAACCCAATTCAGTTGTCGTGGTAGGAGGACAGCAGGCTGGGTTATTAACAGGACCGCTCTACACTGTATATAAGGCGATGTCCATTATTATTTTGGCGAAGCAACAGGAAGAAAAGCTTAAGGTCCCTGTTGTTCCTATTTTTTGGATAGCTGGAGAAGATCATGATGTTGATGAGATTCGATTTGTTTATAAAGGAAAAAAAGGGAGCTGGAAAAAGCATCTATATAATGATACCAATCAAGCTTCGTCTGCTTCATCTGCTTCATCTTTATTAATTAATAAAGATGAAATGAATAAATGGCTAAAAGAACTCTTTGCTTCATTTCCTGAAACAGCACATACGACATACTTGTGGGAAAGACTTGCTACGTTCTTGGATAAATCCACTACATTTGTTGATTTTTTTAGATGTGTGATGAACTGGTTTTTTGGAAAAGAAGGGTTGTTATTATTAGATGCTCATGACCCTGGTATTCGAAAGATGGAAATTGAGTATTTCAAAAAGTTAATTCTCGAAGTGGAACATGTTCAAAACGCGCAGCAAAAAGGTGCCAAAGCTTTTGCGGATGTTGGTTACGGCGAACCGATTCTGACCGACGAACACAATGCTCACCTTTTCCTAGAAGTAGAGGGCGAGAGAAAAAGATTAGATTATGATCGAAGCTTGTTTCGTGTAAAAGGAACTGAGACTACCTTTTCAAAGGATCAGTTACTCACACTTTTGCAGGAGCATCCAGAAAGATTTAGTAATAATGTTGTAACAAGGCCATTGATGCAAGAGTGGCTTCTGCCTGTATTAGCTTTCATATCGGGGCCAGGTGAATTACGTTATTGGGCTACTTTAAAACACGTATTCACTCATTTTAAGGTGAAAATGCCTCCTGTCATTCCTCGGATTCAGCTAACATTTATTCCGCCTGCTGTACAAAAGTGGCTGGTAGAGACAAGGTATGAACTAGAACCGTTTTTATTAGGGACAATGGAAGAACTACGGGAATCTTGGTTAGAGGAAGTAACAGAATACCCTGTTGAGGATGTGATTGAACAAGTAAGGGGCAAACTCCTTTCTGATCACAAGCCTTTGCGTGATTTAGCGAAAGAAATGGATCCGACAATAGCTAAGCTAAGCGAGAAAAACTTAGCAATTATAGAAAATCAAATTGATTTTATGAGAAAAAAGATGAAAAATTTCGTTCGACAAAGTCATGATCATACACTTGCGAAATTTACGGAAACGGGTTTCTGGCTAGCGCCATTAAATCGACCGCAAGAACGTGTATTTCATCCAATTTTGTTGATGAATGTCATTGGTGAAGATGGATTCAGGCGATTGATGTCAACAGATATGTCAGTTAATCACATTCATAAAGTTGTGTATTTGTAAATTCATGTAATGATTTTCCGTCGAAATGTGGATAAATAAAATCCTGCCAAAGGGCAGGATTTTTTTTGTGTGGATAAATTGAAAATTTAGTGTGGTGCAAAGTGGAGGAATGTGGTAACTTAAGGGTAGTAAGTGGGGGGAGTTGGGTTCGCGATGTTTATGGGAGAATATCGCCATAACGTAGATGAGAAAGGTCGCATGATTGTCCCGGCTAAATTTCGGGATAGTTTAGGCTCTTCTTTTATTGTGACCCGAGGTCTAGATCGCTGTTTGTTCGTTTATCCACAGAATGAATGGAGTAAGCTAGAGAACAAGTTGAAAACCCTACCCTTTACGAAAAAAGATGCACGTGCTTTCACTCGTTTTTTCTTTTCTGGTGCAACTGAATGTGAATTGGACAAGCAGGGAAGAGTAAACATAGCTTCACCTCTAAGGGAATATGCCAAGCTTGATAAAGAGTGTGTTGTCATTGGTGTTTCAAACAGAGTGGAAATTTGGAGTAAATCAATTTGGGAAGAATATTTTGCTGAATCAGAAGAATCATTT
Organism: Halalkalibacter flavus; assembly: GCF_036663575.1. Lineage (NCBI taxonomy): Bacteria > Bacillati > Bacillota > Bacilli > Caryophanales > Bacillaceae > Halalkalibacter > Halalkalibacter flavus. The sequence goes on along the minus strand of NZ_JAWRVK010000017.1, from coordinate 43,675 downwards.
AGTGAAATTGCTGAAAATATTGTGGATTTTGATTTTTAGTCGTCCGTTTTGGAGGTAGTGGGATGTTTCATCATGTGACAGTTTTAAAACAAGAATCAGTCGATGGTTTAGCTATTAAACCTAATGGAATATATGTCGACTGTACATTAGGTGGTGCGGGACATTCATCTCTTATAGCCGCACAACTAACAGAGGATGGGCATCTTTATGCATTTGATCAAGATGATAAAGCACTTGCTCATGCGAAAGACCAATTACGACCTTATGAGGGGAAAGTGACTTTAATCAGAAGCAACTTTAGACATCTCAAACGTGAGTTAGCTAAGTTTGGAGTTACGAAAGTTGATGGGATATTATTTGATCTAGGTGTTTCTAGTCCACAGCTAGACGAGGCTGAGCGGGGATTTAGTTATCACCAAGATGCTCCTCTTGATATGAGGATGGACCAGACTGCTGAATTAACAGCCTATCATGTTGTCAATGACTGGTCTTTTGAGCGCCTTGTAAAAATTATTTCAAGGTATGGAGAAGAGAAATTTGCTAAGCAAATTGCAAGAAAGATTGAGTCACAGAGAGAAAAGGCAAAGATTGAAACAACAGGTGCACTGGTTGAGATTATAAAGGATGCAATACCTGCACCTGCAAGAAGGACAGGCGGACACCCAGCTAAACGAACATTTCAAGCCATTAGGATTGCAGTTAACGATGAATTAGGGGCTTTTGAAGAAGCGTTAGAGGATGCTATTTCTCTTTTAGCCAAAGGAGGCCGCATTTCAGTTATTACATTTCACTCACTAGAGGATCGATTATGTAAAGAAGTTTTTAAAGAAAAAAGCAAAGGCCCAGATTTACCACCAGGGATGCCTGTTATTCCAGAAGGGTATGAGCCGATTTTGAAGCTAATTACAAGAAAACCGATTGTAGCTTCAACCGAGGAGTTAGAAAATAATAATCGTTCACGTTCTGCAAAGCTACGGGTGGCAGAAAAACGTTAAGGGGGAATGAGATTTGAGTATGGTAGCACGTAAGATTCAAGAGCAACATCAACCACAAATTCAGCCGAAAAAAAGAATCCGTCATGTCCGTAACCCTATCACTATAGGCGAAAAGGCGATCGTCGGGTTAATTGCTTTCGTATCATTTATCGTTCTTGCTTTCATGGTAAATAATTTCGCTTCTCTTTATACAATGAATCAAGAGAATTATCGACTAGAGCAAACCATTAGTCAACAGAAACAAGTAAATGAAGGACTATCTTTACAAGTTGTAGAATTAAGTGCGCCAGATCGTATTTTACATATTGCTTCAGAACAACTAGGAATGTCTTTAGATGATAATAAGGTGAAAGTTGTGCAAAACTAGTTTAGCAAATGGAGGGTAGTGAAAAGGTCAACCTTTTTCCTACCCTCCAGCTATGAGCTGGTTTTTTACTGAATTGGCATAATTTGGGTCGATGTATTTGCCGAACACCTTATGTATAGTAGAAAATGAGGTGAAAAGCTTGGAAATTAAAAGATCTGTCACAAACAAGAGAGCTGTACTATTACTTGGCATTGTATTACTATTATTTGCCATATTACTTGGTCGAATTATTTATATTCAATCAACTCAAGAAATAGACGGACAAAATTTACGAGCTCTTGGAGAAGAGCGTTGGACTAAAACGGAAGTGATCGAAGGTGTTCGTGGTACAATTTTTGATCGCACAGGTAGTCCGGTTGCGCAAGAAGTAAATTCATATACGGTTTATGCTGTTTTAGACCAAAATTATCAAAGTTATGTAGTTGACGCCGAAGAAACGGCAAGCCTTCTTGCTCCACATATAAACATAAATGAACAGGATCTTGCTAGAGCCTTTACTAATGCCCAGTCTCAAGGGAAGTTTCAAATTGAATTAGGAGCAGGCGCAAGGCATTTAACGTATGAGCAAGTAACAAATATTCGCGAATTGGAATTGGACGGAATTTATTTTCGGGAAGAATCTAGACGATACTATCCGAAGCAAACATATGCCTCTCATGTCATTGGTTTTACAGAACGTAATACAGGTGAAGCTCGAATGGGACTAGAGCTTATCTTCGATGAAATTATGAAAGCTGATGACGGATCCATTAGTTATCAAAGAGATCGTAAAGGATTTCCCTTATTAAATCCTAATGAATCGATAACAGCTGCTAAAAATGGGCACGACATTTATTTAACTTTGGATTCAAATATTCAAACAGCGCTTGAACAGGTCATGACTCAAGTCGAGGAACAATACAGTCCTGAAAAAATGATTGCAATTGTTGCAGATCCTAAGACAGGAGAAATACTTGGGATGAGTAACCGACCAAGTTTCAATCCGAATCATTATGAACAAATAACTAATTACTTAAATTACGCTGTATCTGACCGTTATGAACCTGGTTCAACAATGAAGATGTTTACTGTTGCAGCTGCCATTGAAGAAGGGGTATATAACGGTCAGGAACAATATCAATCTGGCACAATTGAAGTAGCTGATCGAAGAATTGGAGATCATAATGAAGCACGTGGTTGGGGCTCGATTTCTTTTGATGAAGGATTTTATCGATCTTCTAATGTTGCTATGGCTAAATTAGTACTTGAAAAGCTAGGCTCGGAGAAGTTGTATGAATACTTGACAAAATTTGGTTTTGATCAAAAAACCGGGATTGATTTACCTAATGAAGCTGATAGTTTATTAGCGAAAAGTGGCAGGGTTGATGCGGCAACAACAGCTTTTGGACAAGGGAGTGCAGTGACACCGATCCAACAAATTCAAGCGGCAACTGCCATTGCAAATGGCGGCAAGATGATGAAACCGTATATTATCGATCGAATTATCGAACCGAATCAGAATACAGTTGTTCAAAAAAATGAGCCTGAAGTGGTTGGCGAACCAATTTCTAAAGAAACAGCCGACCAAGTTAAGGACCTACTCGAAGGGGTAGTAACAAATTCTGCCGGTACAGGGCATCCTTACTATTTAGAAGGCTTTGATGTGATTGGAAAAACAGGAACTGCTCAAATTAACAATCCGAATGCAAGAGGTTATATTCAGGGGCATGGTGAAAATATCTTTTCATTTTTAGGAATGGCACCTAAAGAGGATCCTCGTGTTATTGTTTATGTTGCAGTGGACCGACCTAAAATTGGGTTAGATGAGTCTGGGGCAGCGCCGACTTCAATGATCTTTAATACGATTATGAAACATAGTTTACAATACTTAAATATATCCCCGACAGTAGATGAAATCGTGGAGGAAACAGAGACCGGTTTTAAAACTGAAAATTATGTTGGCCAGTCTACTTCTGCTGTAAAAGAAAGCATAGAAGAGGAAGGGATTGACCTTACTATACTTGGGGATGGCTCGGAAATAGTAGCGCAACAGCCTCTAGCAAATAAAGGAATGTTAGAAGGTGAGCGATTGTTTTTACGTACGGATAGTGAGACGGTTTCGATGCCTGACTTAACAGGGTGGTCGAATCGGGATGTCAGACGTTTTGCTCAAGTGATGGGACTTAATCCTACGTTCTTCGGAAGAGGATATGTCCAAACTCAGAGTATTGAGCCCGGGACACTGATTGAAAAAGGAGAATACATTGTTGTGGAGCTAGCTCCCTACACTGAAAATAGAGAGCCTGTAGAAGAAGAAGTTGAACAGACTGGAGAATAAGAAATAAACTAAGCGACTCGCACTTGTTCTAACCAACCGTGTACAAGCATACGTTTAAAACAAGCCTAGCTATAATGATGATCACAGAAAAAGGTGAATTCTAACTAAGCCTTTTCAAAGTTATAGGCATTTGAAACGAATGTATGCGGGAGGTATTACGGTGCGAGTTTCTAACGTAACAGTAAGAAAACGACTAATCCTTGTATTGTTTTTTGGACTGGCTGTATTCTTTATCATTGCATTAAGACTCGGTTACGTCCAATTTGCACTTGGAGATTGGTTAACAGACCGAGCAGAAGATTCATGGAGTAGAGATGTCCCTTTTGAAGCAAAAAGAGGGGAGATTAGAGATCGGAATGATGTAGTTCTAGCAACAAATGTTAGTGCTCCATCTATTCTGGTTGTCCCTAGGCAAGTGAAAGATCCTGTTGATACAGCTGAGAAACTAGCTTCGGTTTTGAATATGGATCATAAGAAAGCTTATGAATATGTCACAAAAAATGAATCAATTGTTAGGATTAATCCTGAAGGAAGAAAAGTAACGAAAGAGAAAGCAAGTGAGGTAAGGTCATTACGTTTAGCTGGAGTGTATATTGCCGAGGATAGTAAAAGGCATTATCCGTTTGGAAGTTACTTATCTCACGTACTTGGTTTTGCTGGAATTGACAACCAAGGGTTAACAGGGTTGGAGTTATATTATGACGATAACTTAAAAGGAGACAGTGGTTACGTATCGTTCTTTTCCACAGCAAAAGGGAACCGCATGCCTAACTTAGCAGACGAATATACTGCTCCAGTGAATGGACTAGATTTACGTTTGACAATCGATAGTCAAGTACAAACGATTATGGAACGAGAATTGGATATTGCAGAAGCTACTTATAATCCAGATGGTGCTATTGCGATTGCAATGAATCCTAACACAGGAGAAGTGTTAGGGATGAGTAGTAGACCTCATTATAATCCAGAGAACTTCCGTGACGTTCCTCCGGAAATCTATAACCAAAACAAACCTGTTTGGATGCAATATGAGCCGGGTTCAACATTTAAGATTATTACATTGGCAGCAGCTCTAGAAGAAGGAGAAGTAGACTTAGAAAAAGATACATTTAATGATCCTGGTTATATTGAAGTGGCTGGTAGGAATCTCAGATGTTGGAAAAAAGGTGGCCATGGTCATCAAACATTTTTAGAAGTCGTTCAGAATTCATGTAACCCTGGGTTCGTTGTGCTTGGTGAGCGTCTCGGTAAGGATCGTCTGTTTGATTACATTGATGATTTTGGCTTTGGTGAGAAAACTGGTATCGATTTACAAGGGGAAGGGACCGGAATTCTATTTAATAGAGACCGTGTTGGCCCGCTCGAACAAGCCACAACCGCATTTGGTCAAGGGGTAGCGGTGACGCCAATACAACAAGTAGCTGCTGTTTCAGCAGCTATCAACGGTGGCTATTTATATCAACCTTATTTAGCAAAAGAATGGGTTGATCCTCTAACAAATGAAGTAGTTGATCAGCAATCCCCAATTCTTAAGAGAAGAGTAGTCTCTGAAGAAACGTCAAAAGAAGTTCGATATGCATTAGAGCATGTTGTGGCACTTGGGTCTGGTAAAGGAGCATATATTGATGGTTACAGAGTTGGCGGAAAAACGGGAACTGCTCAAAAAGCAAAGGACGGTCGCTATTTAGAAAATAACCACATTGTCTCTTTTATTGGATTTGCTCCTGCAGATGATCCGCAAATTGTCGTATACGTTGCCATTGATAATCCAAAAGATACACTTCAATTTGGGGGGATTGTAGCAGCTCCTATTGTCGGTAACATTATTGGAGATAGTTTGCTTGCGATGGGGGTAGAAAAACGTGATGGTCAAATTGAAAAGGAAATGACGTGGACAGATACTCCTTTAATAGAAGTTCCCGATTTAGTCGGACGTACAATGCGTGAACTTAATGAATCCTATTATGAGTTGAAGGTCGATGCAGATGGAGAAGGAAATTATGTACTTGCTCAATCTCCAGAACCTGGAGTAAAAGTAGAAGAAGGTTCAACAATCCGACTTTATATGGGTGACAAATAAGGACAAAACGTCTAAAATAATTAAAGTGTTTGCACATTGCATAAGGGTGGAAACGATAAAAAGTGAATTGGATGAATTGAGAGGTTTTAAGAATGATGAAACTACAAGAACTCCTTGTACCGCTAAGGTTTCAATACAATAATTGTGATGCTAATCCTGAAGTTACATCACTTGAGATGGATTCTAGAAAAGTGAAGGAAGGTACCGTATTCTTCTGTATCAAAGGATATACAGTTGATGGGCATGACTATGCGGAGCGAGCAGAAAGTCAAGGGGCGGTAGCGATTATCGCTGAACGCCCTCTTTCTGTGTCTGTTCCGGTCATCATTGTTCCTGATACTTTTAGAGCAATGGCAAAGCTAGCTTGTCATTTCTATGATAATCCTACGCAAAAGCTGCAGTTAATTGGTGTAACAGGAACAAATGGTAAGACAACGGTAACTCATTTAATAGAAAAGATAATGCAAGATGCAAAGCGGAAAACAGGTTTAATTGGGACGATGTATACGAAGATAGGATCGAAGCAATATGAAACGAAAAATACGACTCCAGAGTCGCTCCCATTACAAAAGTTATTTAAAGAAATGGTTGACGAAAAAGTGGATGTTTCGTTGATGGAAGTTTCTTCTCACGCTCTACACTTAGGGAGGGTGCGGGGGTGTGACTTTGATGTTGCTGTCTTCACAAATCTGTCCCCAGACCACTTAGATTATCATAAGACGATGGAAGCATATTTGTATGCAAAGGGATTACTTTTTGCCCAATTAGGTAACACATTTTCAAATAAGACAGCTGTTTTGAATGCAGATGATCCAGCTTCGAAAGAAATTGCTCGTTTAACTACAGTAGACATCGTTACATATGGGGTTACAGAAAAAGCCGACTTTACAGCGAGTAATATAAAAATGAGTCCTTCAGGGACAACTTTTGAATTAACGGCTTTTGGGAAAAGAGAACAGATTTCGTTGCAATTAATTGGGATGTTTAGTGTATACAATGCTCTTGCGGCTATCGCGGCTGCTTTTGTTTCAGGCGTCTCGCTTGCTTCAATTAAAGCAAGTTTAGAACATGTAGAGGGAGTAGCTGGCCGCTTCGAAACAGTAGACGAAGGGCAAGATTATACTGTGATTGTAGATTACGCACATACTGCTGATAGTCTAGAAAATGTTTTAAAAACAGTAAAAGAATTTGCTACAAAAAAGATCTTTGCTATTGTTGGTTGTGGTGGAGATCGAGATCGAACGAAACGTCCTGTTATGGCGAAAATTGCTTGTGAACATGCAGATCGAGCGATTTTCACTTCAGACAATCCTCGTTCAGAAGATCCTGAATTTATCCTAAAAGATATGGCTGCAGGGGTGAAAGAGGGCGAGTATGAAGTGATCATTGACCGTGAAAAAGCGATAAAACAAGCAATTAAAGAGGCAAAGAAAGATGACATCATCGTGATTGCAGGGAAAGGACACGAAACGTATCAAATTCTTGGTGATAAAACGATTCACTTTGATGATCGAGAAGTAGCTCGCCAAGCAATCTTAGAAAAGAACTCTTTCTGAATGTTATAGACTAATTGAGATATTTGCTATGAAAAGACATATCATTATCACGTAGATGATAACAATAATTAGAGACTGAAGTCTTTAATAAATGAACTTAAATAATAGAAAAATAATGACAAATGAATAAGGTTATTCGTTTTAAAGAAAGGAGGAATGATCAGTGATGTTAGAGCGTGTATTACTTCTTACCTTACTGGCTTCATTTCTAATTGCTGTCCTCCTATCCCCAATTTTTATTCCTTTTTTAAGAAGGCTTAAATTTGGGCAAAGTATTCGTGAGGAAGGTCCAAAGTCTCATCAAAAGAAAAGTGGTACACCAACAATGGGAGGAATTGTCATTGTCTTGACAGTTCTTGTAACCACAGTTTTTATTTCAACGCGCTTTTTGTCTTTTAGTCAGGAAATTCTTTTATTATTACTAGTAACAGTTGGTTTTGGTGTAGTTGGGTTTTTGGATGATTTTATAAAGGTTGTCCTAAAGCGTAACCTTGGTTTAACATCAAAACAAAAATTAGCCGGTCAATTAATTATCGCTATCCTTTTTTATTTTGGGTTAATTCAAATGGATTTTTCAACGGAAATTCATGTTCCAGCAACAAATTTTTCAATTGATCTTGGTTGGCTGTATTTACCTTTAGTGATTGTTATGTTGGTTGGTGCGTCAAATGCAGTAAACTTAACAGACGGATTAGATGGTTTACTTGCTGGAACAGGAGCAATAGCTTTTGGTGCATTTGCTGTACTTGCATGGCATACAGGCTATATAGATGTGTCAATCTTTAGTGCGGCGATAGTTGGGTCTGTTTTGGGATTTCTCGTATACAATGCGCACCCTGCTAAAGTTTTTATGGGTGATACGGGTTCTTTAGCCCTAGGTGGGGCAATTGCAGCCATTGCAATTATGACAAAAATGGAAATTTTGCTTATCTTAATTGGTGGGGTTTTTGTTATTGAGACGCTTTCGGTTATTATTCAAGTAATCTCCTTTAAAACGAGAGGGAAGCGTGTCTTTAAAATGAGTCCTCTACATCATCATTATGAGCTTTCAGGTTGGTCTGAATGGCGTGTCGTTGTAACGTTTTGGTTTGTTGGAATGGTATTCGCTGTGCTTGGAATCTATTTAGAGGTGTGGTTGTAATGAAGTCAAATGATTTATTTAAAGGGAAGAAAATATTGGTTTTAGGGTTAGCGAAAAGCGGAGAGGCTGCTGCTAGGCTTCTTCATAAACTAGGAGCTGCGGTTGTTGTCAATGATGCCAAACGATATGAGGAGAATCAACAAGCAAAAGAGCTTGAAAAACTTGGAATTAAAGTGGTTTGCGGGCATCATCCACTATCACTTTTAGAGGAAGATCTTGACTTAGTTGTGAAAAATCCAGGAATACCCTACTCAAATCCGATCATCAAAGAGGCTATACATAGGGGGTTGTCTGTAGTTACTGAGATTGAGATTGCTTCATTAATCAGTGAGGCTGAAATCGTTGCAATAACAGGATCAAATGGAAAAACAACAACGACAACATTAATTCATGAAATGCTAAAAACAAGTGAGCGAGAGCCTCTAATTGCTGGAAATATTGGAACTGTTGCGTGCGAAGTGGCTGAAGAGGCAACGAATAGTCAAGTTATTGTTTTGGAAGTTTCCTCATTTCAATTACTTGGAACGGAACAATTTAAGCCAAAAGTGAGCGTCTTCTTAAACTTATTTGATGCCCATCTTGACTACCATGGCACGAAAGATGAATATAGTTTAGCAAAGGCAAAAATTACGGCAAATCAATCAAAAGAGGATTATCTTGTCTATAATATGGATGATCCAATTGTTCGTGAAATTGCAAATAAAAGTAATGCAACGCTTATTCCTTTTTCTGTAAAGCAAAGACTTTCAAAAGGTTTATGTATTCAACAAGATTCTATTTTTTATAATGGTCAATCAATAATCTCATTAGATTCTATTGTATTACCTGGTGCACATAACCTTGAAAATATTTTAGCCGCCATTGGTGCTGCTCTAACAGTTGGAGCTCGTTTGCAGCAAGTTCGGCATGTATTACAAACATTTAGTGGGGTAGAACACCGATTACAATTTGTAACAGACTATAAAGATAGAAGGTTTTACAACGATTCGAAAGCAACAAATATTTTGGCTTCTCAAAAAGCTTTAGAAGCTTTTGAACAACCAATCGTACTTTTAGCTGGTGGTCTAGACCGTGGAAATGACTTTGATGATTTGCTTCCCTCTTTAGGAAACGTTAAAGCACTAATAACATTTGGGGAAACGAAAGACAAACTAGCAAAAACAGCAGAGGAAGCCAACGTAAAGACGATTGTTTATGCTGATGGAATGCAGGAAGCTGTTTTGGCTGCCTTTGAAAAATCAGAGGCAGGTGACGTTATATTGCTTTCACCAGCGTGTGCGAGTTGGGATCAATATAAGACATTTGAAGAAAGAGGAGAAAGGTTTGTTGAGGCAGTGAAAAGCCTTGAAACAACGTTACAATCATAAGGAAAAGGTCAACTCAAAAGTTTGAGTTGGCCTTTTTTCATTATAGCTGGACATGTTTTATGGAACTCATGCATACGTTTAAGTTGAGGGGTTGTACAGGGTAACAAAACTTAAATCGTTTTTAGATGAGGTGTTTAGGAATGCCAAAAACAAGATCAGCACCAGATTATGTCCTAATGTTTACAACAATTATACTTTTAACGATTGGACTAATAATGGTTTATAGTGCAAGTGCTGCGTGGGCAAGTTATAGGTTTGATGATTCGTTTTTCTTTGCAAAACGGCAACTCTTTTTTGCTGGAGTTGGAGTTATCGCCATGTTATTTGTCATGCGGGTTGATTATTGGACGTGGCGTACTTGGTCAAAGGTCATTATCATTACTTGTTTTATTTTGCTTGTCATAGTTCTTATCCCAGGTGTGGGGCTAGTTCGAGGTGGGGCGAGAAGTTGGTTGGGAGTGGGGGCTTTTTCTATTCAACCTTCTGAATTTATGAAAATGGCAATGATCGCTTTTCTAGCAAAGTATTTATCGGAAAACCAGAAGAAAATTGTTTCGTTTAAACAAGGGCTCGTTCCTTCACTATCACTTGTTATGGTTGCATTTGGTATGATTATGTTGCAACCAGATTTAGGGACAGGCGCGGTTATGGTAGGAACTTGCGTAATTATGATATTTGTTGCTGGTGCAAGACTTAGCCATTTTGCTTGGCTTGGTGTAGCTGGACTTGCTGGTTTTGTGGCGTTAATAGCCTCAGCACCATACCGTATTAAGAGAATTACTTCATTTTTAGATCCTTGGTCCGATCCTTTAGGAAGTGGGTTTCAAATTATTCAATCCCTCTATGCAATTGGTCCTGGAGGACTGATGGGAATGGGCCTAGGCGAAAGTAGACAAAAATATTTTTACTTACCAGAACCGCAAACTGATTTTATTTTTGCAATATTAGCAGAAGAACTTGGATTTATAGGTGGGTTCATTGTCTTATTTTTATTTGGTATATTACTATGGCGAGGGATACGAATCGCCTTAGGGGCACCAGATTTATTTGGAAGTTTTTTAGCTGTTGGGATTATCTCGATGGTCGCTATTCAAGTCATGATTAATGTAGGTGTTGTTACAGGGTTAATGCCTGTTACAGGTATTACACTGCCTTTGCTTAGCTATGGGGGTTCGTCATTAACGCTCATGCTCGTATCAATTGGGGTATTACTAAATATAAGTCGGTATGTAAGATAGCTAGTTAACTCAAATAGTTGTGACTCTAGACTATAAGAGGGTCACAACTACAAAGAGTTAGCTTTTTTACCATGATCAGAAAATTACGATTTGAAATCAAAACATTACATAAGTTAAATATTCATGGGAAAGTATGAAAGATAGCGGAAGGCTGAAAAAACTAACAGGTTTCGTGTATAATACAAGTTCTGTTCATGATAAAATGGTATTATTAATGTATTTTTGGGAGGAAGCTAGCTAATGAGAGTAGTTGTAAGTGGTGGAGGTACAGGGGGGCATATTTATCCTGCCTTATCTTTAATTAAAGAGATTAAAAAAAATCATAAAAATGCAGAGATCCTTTACATTGGAACGGAAAAAGGATTAGAAGCCGATATTGTACCTAGAGAGGGGATTCCATTTGAAACGATACATATTACAGGTTTTAAGCGTAAACTCTCATTTGAAAACTTTAAAACGGTCACACGATTTTTGACAGGGGCAAGACGTGCTAAGCAACTAATAAATAAATTTAAACCAGATGTTGTCATTGGGACAGGGGGGTATGTTTGTGGACCTGTCGTATTTGCTGCAGCAAAGTTAAAGATACCTACAGTTATCCATGAACAAAATAGCGTGCCAGGCTTAACGAATAAATTCTTGAGTAAGTATGTCGATCGTGTTGCTATTTGTTTTGAAGAAGCAAAGCAGTTTTTTCCTAAAGAGAAGGTAGTGTTCACTGGTAATCCAAGAGCAACAGATGTGTTGGATATTAATCCTGAAGCTGGAAGAGAATCTTTAAACCTTAATCCTAACAAAAAAACGGTGTTGATAGTAGGGGGAAGCAGGGGAGCTCGACCTATTAACGATGCTTTTCTATCAGTTATAGATGAATGGTCAAAAAAAGATTATCAAGTCGTGTATGTAACAGGAGCAGTTCATTATGACGCGGTAATGGAAAAGGTTAAAGGGTCTAACCACTCAGATAATGTGATTATTAAACCATTTATTCATAATATGCCCGATGTATTAGGGGCTATTGATTTGATTGTTGCTAGAGCTGGTGCGACGACGCTTGCAGAAATTACTGCACTTGGTTTACCAAGCATTTTAATACCAAGTCCGTACGTCACAAATAATCATCAAGAAAAAAATGCTAATGCATTAAAAACTAATGGAGCAGCCATTGTCGTAAAAGAACAAGATATGAATGGGAAAAGATTACAAAAAGATATAGATAATGTGTTAACTGTTACTAAAAAATGGAATGAAATGCATTTAGCTGCAAAAGAACTTGGCGTACCATTAGCTGCAAATAATGTCTATCAACTACTAAAGGAAACGGCACGATAAATAGGTAAGTGCATAAGTTGAAAATAGGTATGTAAGAAATTTTAACTTTTTGTAGCATGAAAAGAGGGAACATAATATGAAGCATTTTATAGAAGCAATTCAAAAAGAGAATATTGGAGTTGTAAAGGAAAGAGAACCTCTTTCAAATCACACAACTTGGAAGATCGGTGGTCCGGCTGATGTGTTGGTTGAACCTGATAGCCTTGAAAGTTTAAAACGGCTAATGGAATTAATTACCATTCATAAAGTTCCCTGGAGAGTTATTGGAAGGGGTTCAAACTTATTAGTGGCTGATGGTGGGATTGAAGGTGTTGTCATAAAGCTCGGCAAAGGAATGGATAATCTTGAAATTGATGGTGAAACAATTAAAGTAGGAGGGGGTTATCCTCTTATTAAGCTTGCTACAATTATAAGTCGTGAAGGGCTCTCGGGCCTAGAGTTTGCTGGTGGCATACCAGGTTCTGTCGGTGGTGCCGTGTTTATGAATGCAGGAGCACACGGGTCAGATATCTCAAACATCTTAAAAGAAGCTCTTATTCTTTTTCCAGATGGAAGACTAGAGTGGGTGAAAGGAAAAGACATGGGTTTTTCTTATAGGACGTCTCGTCTTCAACAGGAAAGTGGGATATGTGTTGAGGCTGTTTTCCAATTAGAAAAAGGAGAAAAAGAGGAGATAGTAAAACATATGCAAGCAAACAAGGATTATCGACGTGAATCTCAACCTTGGAAACATCCTACTTGTGGAAGCGTCTTTCGAAATCCACTCCCTAATTATGCCGGACAACTAATAGAAGAATCTGGCTTAAAAGGGTTTCAAATTGGTGGTGCTCAAATTTCTACTATGCACGCAAATTTTATAGTAAATATTGATGATGCAAAAGCAGAAGATGTAATTAATTTAATAAACCATGTAAAAGAGACGATAAAATCAAAGCATAATATTGAAATTGAGACGGAAGTAGAAATGATTGGACGCCCAAAAGAAAACGAGTAAATTAGATTATTTTCATTAGTAAATATGTTACAATTAAACAAATAAGAGGATTAATTGTCACTACTCCTTTCACAATCCTATAAGGAAAGTGGAAGGAGCCCTTTCTAGGGGATTACTAGGAATAAGGCAAGGAATAAAAGAGAAAAAAGATTTAATTTATGATCGTCGACGTGGGCGGAGGAGAAGGTATGAGCAAGGAGAAGGTAGTTACTATTAATGAACGAATTCCATCGCTGAAAGAGCAGCGGAAGCAGCGTGCTAATCGACGTTTGCTGTTTTTTTTATCTTTCTTTTTCTTACTCTTATTGCTAATGGTCTATTTTCAATCGCCGCTAAGTCATGTTAGAAATATCGTTGTTGAAGGAAATCACTTTGTTTCAGATGAGGAACTGACAAAGCTTGGTCAGATAACAACTGGGACAAGCATGTGGAACCTTGAAAGTGAAGCAGTTATTGAACGAATGACCCAACATGTTGTCATTCGTGATGTACAGATTGAGAGAAAGCTGCCAGGTACAGTGAAAATTACTGTTGAAGAATATTCAAGAATTGGTTATCTTTTCCGAGATGATAAATACTTTCCTATTCTAGAGACGGGACAATATTTAGATGAGTTGCCTCGGCAAAAATTTCCATCTGATGCCCCATTGCTAATCGAATTCTCTCAAGGAGAGCAATTAGCGGAGCTTTCTGCGGAACTGCAAAAAGTTCCGAGTCAGTTAATTGAGAGAATTTCGGAAATCGTATATAAACCAACTGACAACGATCCCCTTTCTATCGTATTATTTATGACTGACGGCATTGAGGTGCATACGTCCATTCGAAATCTTTCGGAGTATTTAGCTCCTTATCCGTCAATCGTTAAGGAACTTGATCGAGAAAAACAAGGGATTCTTCACTTAAGAATGAGTCCATACTTTGAGGAATTTATTACGGAGGAGGAGACAGATAGTGAAGGTGAAGGGTAAACATATTATTCTATCCTTCGTCTTGCTTGTAACTGGATTTATCTTAGCATTAAGTTATGAGATAACGAGCGAAAGGAGTTCGGCACTTTTACCAGGTTTCGAAAGACAATGGGAAATTGAAGATGAACTTAGAAACCAAGTAATTATGGAACAAACGACAAATCGCAAGTTGCAAGAGGATTTGCGATTATATCAGGCTGAAATCAGAGAGCTTGAAAACAATCTTGCTTCATTGGACGAAGAACAAGAAGTAAAAGCAAAGAATTTACTTGAAGATATTGATAGGCTGCGAAAACTAGTCGGCCAAGTACCAGTACAAGGGCCGGGTATTGAAATAGCACTTGAAGATTCTGATTATCTACCTGATGGCGCGAATCCAAATGATTATATTGTCCACGAGTTTCATATTCAACGAGTTGTTCATGAGCTTTTTGTTGCAGGAGCAGAGGCGGTGGCTATAAATGGATTTAGGTTATCGCATCAGTCCTATATTCAATGTACGGGGCCGGTCATTCGAGTGGATGGCAATACGTCGTCAGCTCCTTTTGTGATCACTGCTATTGGCGATTCTGATCATCTAGAGTCAGCTTTAACATTGCCGGGGGGAGTCCAACAGCAGCTTGTAAATGACGAGGTAACAGTAAGAATTCAAAAGAAAAGCACCCTCACACTAGAACCGTATTTGTCTGAAAGAGGGTGAAAAGATGAATAATATAAAGTGGATTTTTACTATAGTAACCTTTATCATCGGATTAATGTTGGCAATTCAATTTCAAACAACGCAAGAGCCCGTTATTCGAGATACAAGAGATATTCGTGAACTCAGGAGAGAATTACTAACAGAACAAGAGCGAAGGCAGCAGTTAAATAGTGAAATTGATAAGGCACAAGCCCTTTTGTTACAGTATGAAAGATCTATGGATAACAGAGAAGAAGATGTCACAGAAGTTCTTTCTCAGCAGATTGAAGATCTGAGAATGGAAGCGGGACTTGAGGAAACACGTGGCGAGGGGATTATTATTACAATTGATTCGCTTTATAACGATCAATTTGTTGGACAAGCAAAGCGATCGCCTCCTTCCGAGGTACTTCGTTATCTCGTAAATGAATTAAACATTTATGGAGCAGAAGAGATTGCAGTCGGGACAGAGCGAATTATTGCTACTTCTGCTTTTCGAGATGTTAATGAAATAACCTATTTAAATAACCGCCGATTACCACCTCTTCCATTGCAGGTGAAAGTTCTTTCAGATAAGTCGGAGAGTCTTCACAATCATATGGTCGTATCAGCTTCGATTGAATACTTGGAGATCAGAGGGTTTTCTTTAACGATTGAGAAAGCCGAAGAAGTGGAAATACCAGCATATGATCAGACAAGACGAGTTCGCTATATGGAAGAAGTAAAGGAGGGGTAATCGATGTGGTTACCGATAGTTGGATTAATTATTGGGGTTTTATTAGGTTTAATGACTGAATTTCGTGTGCCAGCTGAGTATTCAAGCTATTTATCCATAGCATTATTGGCAGCTTTAGATACATTGTTTGGTGGAATTCGAGCTTTTTTACAAAATACTTTTGATTCAAATGTATTTTTGTCAGGTTTTTTCTTTAATATTCTTTTAGCTGCAGGTTTAGCTTTTCTAGGTGTTCATCTTGGTGTAGACTTATACCTAGCAGCGATCTTCGCTTTTGGTGTTCGTCTATTTAATAATATTGCAGTGATACGTCGAATGCTGCTTTCTAAATGGCAGGCAAATCACCAAAAATAACGAAGATAAATAGGAAACTTATGAAAATACGTGATAAAACAGAAAAAAATTAGAAAAACGGCGTTTAATAAAAGGATAATAGTATCGAGTGTTGAATTAGTCTATAATCTATGAATATATGTTAAAATCGCTAATTCTAAAAAGGTATACTTATTGTTAAACTTAAATTGACGCGGTTGATTACACGAGGAGGTGCCATAGATTGAACAACAACGAGATATACGTAAGTTTAGACATCGGTACATCCAATGTCAGAGTGATCATTGGTGAAATGTCAAATGGAACGATGAATATTATTGGAGTTGGCAAAGCAAACTCTGAAGGGATAAAAAAAGGCTCAATTGTTGATATTGATGAAACAGTTCAATCTATACGCAGAGCAGTAGACCAAGCTGAGCGAATGGTCGGACTTTCAATCAAACAAGTTGTAGTTGGAGTTAATGGCAATCATATTCAATTACAACCTTGTCATGGAGTAGTAGCTGTTTCTAGTCCGGATAGAGAAATTGGTGATGAAGATATCACTCGTGTGATAGATGCATCTCAAGTACTCTCGATCCCGCCTGAACGTGAGATTATTGATGTCATACCTAAGCAATTTATTGTAGATGGTCTCGATGAAATTAATGATCCACGTGGTATGATAGGTGTAAGGCTTGAAATGGAAGGTATGATTATTACAGGATCGAAAACGGTTTTACATAATCTGCTTCGCTGTGTTGAACGCGCGGGTCTACAAGTTGCTGAAGTATGTTTACAACCTTTGGCTACAAGTTCTGTTGCTATTTCCAAAGATGAAAAAAGTTTGGGAGTTTGTTTAATTGATATTGGTGGTGGCTCTATTACTATCTCTATTTTTGAACAAGGTACATTGCAAAATACAACCGTACTTCCAATTGGTGGAGATCATATTACAAACGATATTGCCGTTGGTCTTCGCATTTCGTCAGAAGAAGCTGAACGAATCAAAACAAAACATGGACATGCCTATATCGATGAGGCTTCAAAGGAAGAGCGCTTTGATATTACAACGATTGGTCGTTCAGATTCTGAAGAGTTTTCACAATTTGAACTTGCACATATTATTGAACCGAGAGTTGAAGAAATGTTTGAACTAATCTTCCGTGAACTGACTCGTTTAGGTTATCGTGATTTTCCAAGCGGATACGTATTAACTGGCGGTACAGTTATGATGCCTGGTGTATTAGAGTTAGCAAGTGAACTATTACAAGCTAATGTTCGTGTGGCTGTACCAGATTATTTAGGGGTGCGTGAACCTCAATATACAACAGGTGTTGGTCTCATCCAATTTGCATATAAAAATGCAAAGGTTCAAGGAAAAGAAGTAGCTGCTTCCGTGATGGATACTGAAACATATGACGAACCGAAACGAGAACGTAATGAAGCGCAAGCAGCACCAAAGAAAGAGAAGACGAAGTCAAAAGGTAAAATGAAGAACTGGTTTAAAGTTTTTTTTGAATAGATAATGAACGGGATACAGTCTGATTAGGGGGACCTTACATGTTAGAGTTTGAAATGGATATGGATCAATTAGCACAAATTAAAGTTATAGGTGTTGGCGGCGGCGGTAGCAATGCCGTTAACCGTATGATAGAGAATGGATTACAAGGTGTCGAATTTATTGCTGTGAATACTGATGCACAAGCGTTGCACCTGTCAAAAGCAGAAGCAAAGCTGCAGCTTGGCGGGAAGCTCACTCGTGGTTTAGGTGCTGGAGCTAATCCAGATATCGGAAAAAAAGCGGCAGAAGAAAGTCGAGAGCAGCTTGAAGAAGTACTACAAGGAGCCGATATGGTATTCATCACTGCTGGAATGGGTGGTGGAACAGGTACAGGGGCAGCACCAGTTATTGCTGAAGTTGCTAAAGAATTAGGAGCACTTACAGTTGGAGTTGTCACTAGACCGTTTACATTTGAAGGTCGCAAGCGCTCAACTCATGCAGCATCTGGTATACAAGCTCTTAAAGAAAAAGTTGATACATTAATTGTTATACCTAATGATCGATTATTAGAAATTGTAGATAAAAACACACCGATGCTTGAAGCATTTAGAGAAGCAGATAATGTTTTACGTCAAGGTGTACAAGGTATTTCGGATCTGATCGCTGTACCGGGGCTAATAAACTTAGACTTCGCTGATGTGAAGACGATTATGAGTGAGAAAGGTTCAGCGTTAATGGGAATTGGAATTGCGACTGGTGAAAATCGTGCAAGTGAAGCAGCGAAAAAAGCAATATCAAGTCCGTTACTTGAAACATCAGTTGATGGTGCACAAGGTGTACTAATGAACATTACTGGTGGTTCGAACCTTTCATTGTATGAAGTTCATGAAGCTGCGGAAATAGTCTCAGCTGCTTCTGACCAAGAAGTAAACATGATTTTTGGTTCTGTAATTAATGAAAACTTAAAAGATGAAATTGTTGTAACAGTTATCGCAACAGGTTTTGACGATGTTGAGAACAATGGACAACCTCGTCCGATGTCACCAAAAATGTCAAAAGGACAAACCAACCAAGCGCCTGTACAAGAGGAGCAAAAAGAGTCACGGTTTGCTCAGCAAAATCAAGCACAACAAGAACCAACGGAGACGCTGGATATTCCAACATTCCTGCGTAATCGTAGAAACAGAAATAGATAATTAGAACCTAAAGCATCTGCTCTATGCATAGAGCAGATGCTTTTTTGCATGAAAATTGCCGTGTATTAAACAATTATTTCCTCAACTTAAAAGATGACAATAATACAAAAAATCTCCTAAAATAACTCCCTCGTGCTTGTCATGAAGCGACAGACTTCTTAATAGAATGTGTAATATACTTGTTTCAAATCAATGGATGTGAGGATGAATATGACCTTATATATTGATGTGATTTGGTTACTGAATCTTTTTATTGACTATCTATTAATTGCTTTAACGGCATTAGTGTTAAAGCGACGGTTCCATCACATTCGAATGATCCTAGCAGCACTGTTCGCATCTCTCATTGTTTTTTTGATGTTCAGTCCGATTGCATCATTATTTAACGAGCCTTGGATGAAGTTTCTTTATTCGGCAGTTATTGTATTAATTGCATTTGGATATAGGAGGTTGCAATACTATTTACAGGGTTTGCTAATGTTTTATTTTGTTGCATTTATGACAGGAGGAGGGTTGTTTGCCTTACATTATTTCTGGCATACCGAAATTGATGTTTTAGATGGAATGGTGCAAGTGAATTCCGGTTATTTTGGTAGTGGAATAAGTTGGGTTTTTGTTCTTATTGGGTTTCCGTTAATTTGGTATTTTTCAAAGCATCGTTTTGAGACGATTGAAATGAAGCGTGTCCAATATGATCAAATTGTAGATGTAGACATTACGATAGCTGGCTACACGTTTAGAACAAAAGGGCTTATCGATAGTGGAAACCAATTGACTGACCCGTTAACAAAGAAACCAGTGATGATTATTGAGGCGAAACTGTTGTATCCATTTTTTTCGGAACAATCAGTCAATCATATCGTACACTTTCACGAACATGCACAAGAGGGAGGAGAGCAGAGTTTACTAGAGCGTGCTTGCATTATCCCGTACAGAGTAATTGGTCAATCGCAGCCTTTTATAACGGGACTTAGACCAGATAAGATTAAAATTTTTCATCAAGACGAACAGTTTGAAACAACTAATGTCTTGCTAGGATTACAAGAAAAGGAGTTATCTCCTGATGGGGTATTCAATTGTATCGTTCATCCAAAGTTAGTACTCGGTGTTTCCACTGATAAGCTAGCATAATCAAGTAATTAGGAGGCACACAACATGCTAAAGCTAAAACTAACCTTATTGTGGTACAAATTAATGTATCGCCTTGGAATGAAAGCTGATGAAATTTATTACATAGGTGGAAGTGAAGCCTTACCACCACCTCTTTCAAAAGAAGAAGAAGCAGTCCTTTTGAAAAAACTACCTTCTGGTGACAAGGCTGTACGCTCAATGCTCATTGAACGCAATCTGCGTTTAGTCGTGTATATTGCTCGTAAGTTTGAGAACACGGGAATTAATATTGAAGACTTAATCAGCATCGGAACAATTGGATTAATTAAAGCTGTAAATACCTTTAATCCAGAAAAGAAAATTAAACTAGCAACGTACGCATCAAGATGTATTGAGAATGAAATTTTAATGTATTTACGTAGAAACAATAAAACACGCTCTGAAGTATCTTTTGATGAACCGTTAAACATTGATTGGGATGGAAACGAACTCCTGCTTTCAGATGTATTAGGTACAGAGGAAGATATCATTACGAGAGGAATTGAAGAAAAAGTAGACAGAAGACTTTTAGTTAAAGCTTTGCATACGTTAAATGACCGTGAAAAACAAATCATGGAACTAAGGTTCGGACTAGCTGGTGATGAAGAAAAAACACAAAAAGACGTAGCCGATATGCTAGGAATTTCGCAATCCTACATTTCCCGATTAGAAAAAAGAATAATTAAAAGACTACAGAAAGAATTTAATAAAATGGTATAGAGTTTATTCAAAAAGGACGGTTTTCCCTTTTTGAATAAACTCGAAGCGATGAGAGGAGCCGTTGCAATGTTTTAAGCCTTATAGGAGTGGGTTTCTCCTAAAAGGCGTGCAACGAGCGGAGCCATCGCAAACATGTTCGCACTAATATGGAGAAAACGTAATAACCTTTTAGGACAAAGAGCGAAGCCGCCGTTATGTTTGAGCCTTTTGAGCGGTCTTCGCAGGAAGGCACACGGCGACGGCGAGTGGAGCCATTACAGCATGTTCGCACAATTTAGTAGAAAGCGCACTTCCCCATTTATCCTAATCAGTGCAGTTAGCGGACAAAGCTCTTTGCAAACTGTCCTTCAAATAAGTAACAAACTGATATCCTCTTCAATATACAACTAATTTTCCAACTTTTATGTACAAATCGGCTCAAAAAAATTTTTTATTTATTTTTTGTTGTCATGACGTGCACGAGCGATGTCAAATGTTTTTATTCGACATCGCTCGTGCATATTTTTTCCTTCTGAGGAGATACTTTTCTTAGACATCATCTCCCGCGTATAGGAGGGAAAGAATTGACACGAAATAAAGTTGAGATTTGCGGTGTAGATACCTCGAAGTTACCTGTTCTAAAGAACACTGAAATGCGAGAGTTATTTCAGCGATTGCAAAATGGTGAGACCAGTGCACGTGAAACATTAGTTAATGGAAATTTGCGTTTAGTACTAAGTGTGATCCAACGTTTTAACAATCGCGGAGAATACGTTGACGACCTTTTTCAAGTAGGTTGTATTGGTTTAATGAAATCAATTGATAATTTTGATTTAAGCCAAAACGTTAAGTTCTCTACATACGCGGTTCCTATGATCATAGGTGAAATTCGTCGCTACCTGCGTGATAACAATCCGATCCGTGTCTCTCGATCTTTGCGAGATATCGCCTATAAAGCGCTACAGGTTCGTGATCAAATCATGTCAGAAAAGAAGCGTGAAAAAGAACCAACTGTCCAAGAAATTGCTAAGGTATTAGACGTACCGAAAGAGGATGTTGTTTTTGCGTTAGATGCGATTCAAGATCCAGTTTCTTTGTTTGAACCAATTTATAATGATGGTGGAGATCCGATTTTCGTCATGGATCAAATCTCTGACGAACGGAACAAAGATGTCAATTGGGTAGAAGAAATTGCTTTAAAAGAAGCAATGGTTAGATTGAACGATCGAGAAAAGATGATTCTGAATATGCGCTTTTTCCAAGGGAAAACCCAAATGGAAGTAGCAGATGAAATTGGAATCTCTCAAGCGCAGGTTTCACGCTTAGAGAAAGCTGCCATTCAACAAATGAATAAACACGCTCAAATTTAACAACCAAAGGATGACTCCTTCCTTTCCCATAAATATTATTGTTTCCGATCTAGTAGGACAAGCCTTCAAGAACGGAAACAATAATAAATGGGGAAGAGGGACCATCCTTTTTTTACGTTGGCTACGTATTTGGAATCGTTCATAAACCATATAGAACCCCGCATATAGTAGAAGACAGACTACTATGAAAAGAGGTGCCATATATGATGAAAATATCAGAGCTTCAAGTAAAAGATATTGTTAATATGGATAATGGAAAACGCTTAGGCCATTTAACAGATTTAGAAATAAATCTTTCTACAGGTGCAATAGAGGCTTTGGTGATTAATAGTTCTGGTAAGATGATGGGGTTATTTGGAAAAGAAACGGAAGAAATTGTAATACCTTGGAAAAATATTATCCGAATTGGTTCTGATGTTATCTTAGTTGAAGTACCTAGTACTTATGGGAGGCCTACACATAATCGCGAGCATCCTTCGACAATGAGAAAGCGGTGATTGAAGAAGAAAGTCGTTTCTTGTATGTGTATTCATATGCTAAAATATAACTATGATAATTTTTCCTTTTTTAAGGGAAGGCTGTGCCTCCCCTTAAAAATGGGGGAGAGGAGAGATTGCGATGGAACCGTTTGTTCAGAGTAGTGAAAGATTTGTAACCATTGAACGTTGGCAACAAGCTTTTCCTCACCTCATTGTTGGCTTTTCTACAAGAAATGGAGGAGAGAGTCAATCGCCATTTTCAAGTTTGAATTTAGGGTTTCATGTTGGTGACGATTCTCTGACGGTAAAACACAACCGTCACCTCTTAGCAGAGGACTTGGGTATCCCCCTTTCTCGATGGGTGGGAACTGAGCAGGTACATGAAGCAACTGTAAAAAAAATTACAGAAGGCGATGTTGGTCGCGGGAGTGAAAGTCTGGAATCAGCCATTCAGATGACGGATGGAATTTATACATGCGAGAAGAACGTCTTGTTGACAAGTTTATATGCTGATTGTGTTCCACTATACTTTTTTGCACCTAATTATGAAATAGTAGGTCTTGCTCATGCTGGGTGGCGAGGCACCGTTCAAAATATTGCCTCAGTTATGATTGAAAAATGGCACATTGATGAAGGTATTCCAGTTAACGATATACATGTTGCCATCGGTCCTTGTATTAGTAAAACTGCATATGAGGTTGATCAAAAAGTAATAACAGAAGTGGAGAAGGTATGGCCAAAGGATTTACAGTTTAAACCTTATACCACTTTAGAGAACAACAAATATCTCCTTGATTTAAGAGAAGTAAATAAGCAATTATTGATACAAGCTGGAATAAAACAAAATCAAATCCTTTTATCTTCCATTTGTACAGCTTCAGATAAAAGAATGTTCTCACATCGAGCAGATGGTGGGAAAACAGGTAGATTAATGAGCTATATCGGAATAAGAGTGGATGGTGATTGATCACGATGACTGTAAAAGAAAGGTTAAGTAACTTGCAAGAACAGATCAACGATGTATGTAATCGATGTGATCGAGATATTTCTTCGGTTCAAATTGTAGCTGTTACGAAGTACGTTAGTATAGAAACGACAGCCCAAGCGCTGGATGCTGGATTGATACATATAGGTGAAAATCGAACAGAAGGTGCAGCCCGAAAATGGGAAGAACTTGGAGATAGAGGAGTTTGGCATTTTATTGGCTCATTACAAACTAGGAAAGTAAAACAAATCATTGGGAAGTATGAATATCTCCATTCTTTAGATCGCCTCTCTCTTGCTAAGGAAGTGGACAAGAGGTTAGAAGATGGACAAGTCATGAAATGTTTTGTACAAGTAAATGTATCTGGAGAAGAATCGAAATCAGGACTATCACCTGAGGAAGTCATACCATTTATCACAGATTTAGAGCCATATAAGCATATTAAAGTAGTCGGTCTAATGACGATGGCACCTTTCTATGATGATCCAGAATTAACAAGGCCTGTTTTTAGAAAACTGAGAAAAATCCGTGATGAAGTACAATCATTGGAGCTTTACCATGCTCCGTGTAAGGAACTGTCAATGGGGATGTCTAATGATTTTACCGTTGCTATTGAAGAAGGAGCGACGTTCATTCGAATCGGTTCAGCACTTGTCGGCAAAGAGTAAATTATGGAGAGGAGAATTAATTAAAAATGGGGATGAAATCAAAATTTAAGCGTTTTTTTGAATTAGAGGATGAGTATGAAGAAGTTGAGGAGTTCGTAGATGAACGATACAGTAATGAAGAAAGTGAACCGAAACGTCGAACTCGGAGTCAACAAAACAAGCAACCTACAGGAGTAGCTTCCTCCCAAAATGTCGTAAGTCTACAAAGCGTTCAAAAGGGAGCGAAAATGATCCTTCTTGAGCCGCGTACGTATGATGAGGCGCAAGAAATTGCAGATCATCTGAAAAATCGTAAAGCTGTGATCATTAACTTACAGCGAATTTCACATGATCAGGCAAAACGAGTAGTCGATTTTTTAAGTGGAACAGTGTATGCTATTGGGGGGGACATTCAAAAGGTAGGCTCAAATATCTTTTTATGTACACCTGATAACGTTGATGTTTCAGGAACAATTACAGAAATGATGCAGGAGCATTTTGAATAGTTGTAGATAGAAGGTGGTGAATGTTTTGCAAACAATTGGATTATTACTTTATCAAGCATTATATATTTATTCTTTTTTTATTATTGGCTATATTCTTATGTCGTGGTTCCCGAACGCTCGTGAGTCCTCGCTCGGTCAGTTTGTTGGGCGTATTGTTGAGCCGTATTTAGAACCATTTAGAAAGTTTGTTCCGCCACTAGGGATGATTGATTTATCCCCGATCGTAGCGATTATTGTCCTTCGTTTAGCGAGTGGTGGTGTTCGTGCCCTTTTTGGTATTTAACAGTTAGGAGTGAACAGCCATTAGTATTTATCAGCACTTTCGTGAGGAGGAGCGTCCTTTCGTAGATCAAGTATTGGAATGGCAGGAAGACGTAAAGTATAAACATTTCGATCGTTTAACGGAATTTCTTGATCCAAGACAGCAAGAAATTGTCCGGACTATAATAGGACATGATGAAGATGTGAGCCTCTCCTTTTCGGGAGGCTCTCGTTCTGCAGAGCGATGTCGGCTGCGTTTGACACCTCCATATTTGGAAACATTTGAAGAGGACTTTCAGCTTACCCTTTTTTCGATTGAGTATCCAACTAAATTTGTTACAATTGAACACCGCGATATTTTAGGGGCTTTTATGAATGTTGGGATTAAGCGCGAAAAATTTGGTGATATTCTTATTAATGAAGATGGAATTTCTCAAATAATTGTAGCAACAGAGATCTCAGATTATGTTGAGATGAATATTCAGAAAGTAGGAAAAGCAACGGTACGGTTGAATCGAATTCCACTAACTGAGCACATTATACCTAAGAATGAATGGACAGAAGAAGTAACAACTGCTTCTTCTATGAGACTTGATGTTATTTTAGCAAAGATGTACAAGCTATCACGATCTAAAGTGACTCCGTTTATTGAAAAAGGTTTGGTGAAAGTTAATTGGAAAGTAGTGGATCGTGTTAATTTTACATTAGAAGTGGGCGACTACATATCTGTCCGAGGGTTTGGAAGATCAAAAGTAATCGGGATTGATGGTATGACGAAGAAAGAAAAATACCGATTACGCTATGGTCGTAAGCAATAAGAAATTAATCTGAAAAAAATGCAGGAATATTGACCTTTGTGTCGAATGAATGTAGATAAAGACCGAGCCGGAAAATGCACACATTTTTTATAAGGTTCATTTTTACTAAATTATTGTTAACAACATGGAGGTGGCTGACATGCCTTTAACCCCTTTGGACATCCATAATAAAGAATTTACTAGAGGGTTTCGCGGATATGATGAAGATGAAGTAAATGAGTTTTTAGACCAAGTAATTAAAGACTACGAGGCGGTTCTTCGTGAAAAGAAGGAACTATTTGAACGAGTTACAGATCTTGATGAGAAATTGGACCATTTTAAAAATATAGAAGAAACACTAAATAAATCGATTTTAGTTGCCCAAGAAGCAGCAGAAGAAGTTAGGCGAAGTGCTCAAAAAGAGGCGCAGCTTATTGTAAAAGAAGCAGAAAAGAATGCCGATCGAATTATTAATGACTCTCTTGCTAAGTCAAGAAAAGTAATGATGGACATGGAGGAGTTAAAAAAACAAGCATCGGTATACAAGATGAGATTTAAAATGCTAATTGAAGCTCAACTTGAAATGTTGCAGTCTGATGATTGGAATGAGGTTACAGAAGAAGAAGAAGTGTATGCAGAGCGTACGTAATTCTGGTTAAAGAGACCGCATACACGGCTTTTCTTATTAGAACCTTGCACTTATCAAAAGGCTATCATATAATGATAATCATTAAATGAATGTTGATAAAGACAATGAAAGGGACGAGTACAATGTGCTAAACGTGCTTAGCGATTCAGGGATGGTGGGAGCCTGAAGACGTTCACATCGGAAAATCACCCTTGAGTTTTGCACTGAAATGTTAAAAGTAGGATGCAACGAGTGATTCCCGTTACGAATATATGAGTGGAAAGTTATACTTTCTAACAGGGTGGTACCACGGGTTAACTTCTCGTCCCTTTTGGGATGAGGAGTTTTTTTATTGTCTGACAATTTCATAGTTTGAATTAGGAGGAAAGTCAATGGATTACAAAGATACACTATTGATGCCAAAAACAGAATTTCCGATGCGAGGAAATTTGCCGAATCGAGAACCGGAAAGACAAAAAAAATGGAATGAAATGGATATTTATAAAAAGGTCCAAGAAAGAACTGAAGGGCGTCCATTATTTGTATTGCATGATGGCCCACCATATGCAAATGGTGACATTCATATGGGACATGCGTTAAATAAAATCTTAAAAGATATCATAGTTCGTTATAAATCAATGAGTGGTTACCATGCTCCATATGTTCCTGGTTGGGACACACATGGATTACCGATTGAAACAGCTCTTACAAAGAGCGGAAAAGTAAACCGTAAGTCAATGAGTGTTGCTGATTTCCGTAAGCTCTGTGAAGAATATGCAAGAAAGCAAATTGAGCGTCAACGTGAACAATTTATTCGTTTAGGTGTTCGTGGGGATTGGTGGAATCCATATGTAACACTCGACAAAGCATATGAGGCTCAACAAATTAAAGTATTTGGAGAAATGGCTAAGAAGGGTCATATTTATAAAGGGAAAAAGCCTGTATATTGGTCTCCATCTTCTGAGTCTGCATTAGCAGAAGCAGAAATTGAGTATCAAGATAAACGTTCTCCTTCTATTTACGTAGCATTTAAAGTGAAAGAAGGAAATGGTGTACTAACGGGAGATGAGTCTATTATCATCTGGACAACAACACCATGGACAATTCCAGCAAACCTAGGTATTTCAGTTCATCCAGAGCTTGACTATAATGTCGTGGCGGTTGGTGAAAAGAAATATGTTGTTGCTGCTGGTCTTCTTGAATCGCTTCAAAAAGAGTTTGAATGGGAAAATGTTGAAGTGTTAAGGACATTAAAAGGTTCGGAGCTTGAATATGTGAAAGCAGAGCACCCTATTTATGGCCGCGATTCATTGGTAATGTGCGGAGAGCATGTCACACTAGACGCAGGAACAGGTTGTGTTCATACAGCACCAGGTCACGGGGAAGAAGATTTCATTGTTGGGCAAAAATATGGATTAGATGTCTTATGCCCTGTTGACGATAAAGGACATATGACAGAAGAAGCCCCTGGCTTTGAAGGACTCTTTTATGATGCGGCAAATAAACCTATTACAGAAAAGCTTGATGAGTTAGGTGCGTTATTAAAGTTAACGTTTATTACTCATTCATATGCTCATGACTGGCGTACAAAGAAACCAGTTATTTATCGTGCAACTGCTCAGTGGTTTGCATCTATTGAAAATTTCCGAAATGATTTATTAACAGCCATTGAAGAAGTTGAGTGGATGCCAAAATGGGGAGAAACTCGTTTATTTAACATGGTGCGTGACCGTGGCGATTGGTGTATTTCTCGTCAACGAGCTTGGGGGGTTCCGATTCCGGTATTTTACGGAGAAAACGGAGAATCTATTATTACAGATGAAACAATTAATCATGTATCGAACTTGTTCCGTGAACACGGATCTAATATTTGGTTTGAGTGGGACACAGATCAGTTACTACCTGAAGGGTTCACATCTGACCATAGTCCTAATGGCACATTCACACGTGAGATGGATATTATGGATGTTTGGTTTGACTCAGGTTCTTCTCATCAAGCTGTATTGGAAGAGCGTGACGAACTAGAGCGTCCTGCTGACCTATATCTTGAAGGGTCTGACCAATATCGTGGTTGGTTTAACTCTTCTCTTTCTACAAGCGTTGCAATCACAGGAAAAGCACCATATAAAGGTGTCCTAAGTCATGGTTTTGCACTTGATGGAGAAGGGCGAAAGATGAGTAAATCGATCGGGAATGTCGTTATTCCGAATGATGTTATGAAGCAATTAGGAGCGGATATTTTAAGGTTGTGGGTAGCATCAGTTGATTATCAAGCCGATGTTCGTGTCTCAGATAAGATCTTGAAGCAAGTATCTGAGTCATATCGTAAAATCCGTAATACGTTCCGCTTTTTGTTAGGTAACTTACATGATTTTGACCCAGCTACAAATTATGTGAAAGACTTGAAGGACGTCGACCTTTTTATGCTTGTTAAACTAAATGAAGTTATCGAAAAGGTTGAGCAAGCATATGATCAATATCAATTCTCTACGGTATATCACACAATCCATAATTTCTGTACAATTGAATTAAGTTCATTCTATATGGATTTAGCTAAAGATACTCTATATATTGAGCACGCTGATCACCCATCACGTAGGGCTATTCAAACGGTTATGTATGAAGTGCTTATCAGTTTAACAAAGCTTGTATCACCAATCTTAAGTCATACTGCAGATGAAGTGTGGGAGCACATTCCAGCAGTAAGTGAAGAGAGTGTTCAGCTTACTGATATGCCATCTGTGACATCATTTGGTGATGTTGAAGCGTTAAAGACGAAATGGAATCATTTCATGTCTGTGCGAGATGACGTGTTAAAAGCACTTGAACAAGCAAGAAACGAAAAGAAAATCGGTAAATCGTTAACAGCAGCGATTACATTATATACAAGTGGAGACGTAAGAGCGTTATTAAAAGATATTTCTCAGCTTGAAAAATTATTTATTGTTTCTGGTGTTACGTTAGCAGGAGAAGTAAATGAGGCGCCAAGTGACGCAGTTGTATTTGAACAATTAGCGATTGTCGTCGAACAAGCAAAAGGCGAAACGTGTGAACGTTGTTGGGTTGTTTCAGAAACAGTTGGAAATGATCAAGAGCATTCTGGTCTTTGTACTTCATGTGCTGAAACAGTGAAAAATTATTATGTGAAAAATTAACCTAAAAGAGGTTGTCTCACGAGGCTAATGAGACAACCTCTTCTTTGTTCTTTGACAAATGTTGTGTTGGCTATATCTCCATCTGTTGGCCACAATAATAATGAGCGCCCACACGAAGCGCGATTTGTTATGGGGGAGATGAAAATGGAAGATTATACTAAAATAAAACAGCAACTAGTTGAAAGAAAAGCTCAAGTAGAAGAACGAATTAAGGAGCATTTTCAAAAAGAACAATCAAGAACTTTATCATTTTCAACTGGGGAATTATCACAGTACGATAATCATCCAGCTGATACGGCTACAGACTTATACGAAAGAGAAAAGGATTTTGCATTGTTAGAGCAGCTTGAGAGAGAGCATGAAGAAATCGAGCATGCATTATCAAAATTTAATACAGGTACATTTGGCATATGTGAAGTAACTGGTAAAGTAATACCTTATGAACGATTAGAAGCAAACCCAGCTGCAAGAGCGGTCGTCGATGCAGTTGATAATCGAATTACTGATGACAGACCTCCTGAAGAAGATGTCCTAGACGGTTTTGAAAAATATAATTTTGATCAAGATGATCATGAGACTGAATTTGACGCAGAGGATGCTTATCAATCAGTTGCGCAGTTTAATGAAAATTCAATGACGTTTGAAGATTCTTCGCTTGATGAAAATGGGGAACTTATCGGCTATGTTGAAGAAATTGAGGGATTTTTATCAACAGGGATTGATGGTTACACAGGTGACGAGGATGTTGTCTTCCAACGTAATGTCCACTATGATCAATACTTGAACGGAAAGTAGGGGGTCATCCCCCTCTTTTTGTGCTATAATGCTTATCGTAAAGAAAGACGTGGACAGAACGGGGGATTATGTTGAAGTATTATCTTATTGCACTTGTTGTTTTGATATTCGATCAAATAACAAAATGGATTGTTGATAGCCAAATGGCCATTGGGGAAAGAATAACGATTATTGAACAAGTTCTTTATTTTACATCTCATCGAAATAAAGGGGCGGCTTTTGGAATCCTTCAAGGGCAAATGTGGTTTTTTTATATAATTACAACTATTGTAATTATTGGGATCATTTATTATATGCAAAAAGAAGCTAAAAACAGTCGTTTATTTGGACTCTCGTTAGCCCTAGTCCTTGGCGGAGCAGTAGGAAATTTTATTGATCGACTTTTCCGTGGAGAAGTAGTAGATTTTATTGATACATATATTTTTGGTTATAATTTTGCCATTTTTAATGTAGCTGATGCCGCTTTATGTATTGGGGTGGGGCTTTTATTTGTAAAAATGATAATGGATGAACGTCAGAAAAAGGAGAGTAACTAATGGAACAATATACTTGGACAGTGACAGAGGAGCAAGCGACTGACCGCTTAGATAAATTTTTAACAATGATGGATAACGCTTGGTCAAGAACACAAGTCCAGATTTGGATAAAAGATGAACATGTGAAAGTGAATAATGAGAAAGTGAAGAGCAATTATAAGGTTAGTGAAGGTGATGTGATTACACTTTTCGTACCGGAAGCAGAAGAACTTCAAGTTGAAGCAGAAAATATTCCTCTTGATGTTGTTTATGAAGATGCCGATGTTATCGTTGTAAATAAGCCAAGAGGGATGGTTGTCCATCCAGCTCCTGGTCATTACTCTGGTACGTTAGTAAATGCTCTAATGCATCATTGTAAAGATTTATCTGGAATTAATGGTGTAATAAGACCTGGAATTGTTCATCGCATTGATAAGGACACTTCTGGTTTAATTATGGTAGCCAAAAATGACAAAGCTCATGAATCGCTTGTTGAACAATTAAAAGCAAAAACAACTCGCAGACTGTATAAAGCGATTGTCCATGGAATTATTCCACACCAACATGGCACGGTGGATGCCCCAATAGGTCGCGACAAAAAAGATCGGCAAAGTATGACGGTTACAGAAGAAAATAGCCGTGATGCCGTTACACATTTTACTGTACTTGAAACATTTGATAAGTACACATATGTTCAATGTGAATTAGAAACAGGAAGAACTCATCAAATTCGCGTGCATATGAAGTACATCGGTTATCCATTAGCTGGTGATCCTAAATATGGTCCTAAGAAGAAAACACTTGATATTGACGGCCAAGCACTTCATGCTGCTGTCCTTGGATTTGTCCATCCCACAACAGGAAAAGAAATGGTTTTTGAAGCACCGTTACCAGAAGATATGAAAAAATTATTACAACAACTACGCAGCAAGTAAAAGTTGTTGACATCTAGCTAACTCTAAGGCATACTAATAAAAGAATTTAATAGTCCTTTAACTTAGTCCCGTGAGGCTGAGAAGGAAACGGAAATGTAGAAATAGGTGTATATTACTCCTGTGTCTACTTATGTAGAATCCTCTCATGTCACAATACGGCATGAGAGTTTTTTCGTTTCTAAGGCAATTATGGAGGTGAGCATATGTCAAGAGTCATCTTAGATGAACAAGCAATTAGACGAGCGACGACTCGTATTGCACATGAAATAATTGAGCACAATAAAGGTATTGAAAATTGTATCCTTGTTGGTATTAAAACACGTGGAATCTACCTGGCAAAGCGATTAGCAGAACGTATTGAGACAATCGAAGGTGAGAAAATTCCAGTAGGAGAAATTGACATTACCTTATACCGAGACGATTTAACAGTGAAATCTCGTACGGAAGAACCGATTCTTCAAGGGACTGATATTCCTGTTGATATTAGCAATCGAAAAGTTATCTTAGTTGATGATGTACTGTATACAGGAAGAACCGTTCGTGCAGCACTTGATGCATTAATTGATATCGGCAGACCAGAGCAAATTCAATTAGCTGTTCTGATTGATCGTGGACACCGTGAATTACCAATACGGCCTGATTATGTCGGAAAAAATGTTCCTACATCTAAAAGTGAGAAAATCGTTGCAAACTTAAGTGAAGTAGATTCAACCGACGAAGTGACGATAGAACAAAACAATAAATTACCTCTTTAAATTAGTCCTGAGAGGCTAAGAAGAGGCTCAAGCATCTTATTCACCATTGTGTGAATGGAATTTGAACCTCTTTGTATACAAACAAAGAGGTTTTTGTCTAAGATTTAGGAGGATTTTCATATGGCATCAAGCACAAAAGAAGTCGGCATCCGAGAAGTGCCAAGAATTGATAAGTGGATTGTATTAAGTTTACAGCATTTGTTTGCAATGTTTGGAGC
The DNA here is from genome assembly GCF_036663575.1 of Halalkalibacter flavus. Lineage (NCBI taxonomy): Bacteria > Bacillati > Bacillota > Bacilli > Caryophanales > Bacillaceae > Halalkalibacter > Halalkalibacter flavus. The sequence continues at coordinate 10,999 of NZ_JAWRVK010000017.1, read as the reverse complement.
AACGATTCTAGTCCCATATTTAGTAGGGTTAAGCCCTGCAGTTGCTCTACTCTCAAGTGGGTTAGGAACATTAGCATATCTCCTTGTAACAAAGGGGCAGGTTCCGGCCTACTTAGGCTCATCATTTGCTTTCATCGCGCCCATCATTGCAGCATCAACATTAAATGGACCTGAGGGAGCTATGGTCGGAAGTTTCTTAGCTGGTCTTGTTTACGGATTAATTGCACTAGTGATTAAAGCTTATGGTGTCAACACAATTATGCGTTTCCTACCACCAATTGTCGTTGGTCCAGTGATCATGGTTATTGGGTTAGGTTTAGCTGGGGTAGCAATAGATATGGCAATGAATGAACCAGTGTCAGGTGAATACTCAACGACACATTTTATAGTTGCCCTTATTACTTTAACTATTACCGTATTAGCATCAATGTTCTTTAAAGGTTTCTTTAGTCTAGTCCCTATTATGTTTGGGATTATTGGAGGGTATTTATCAGCGTTATTCTTTGGGCTCGTAGATTTTCAGCCTGTCCGTGATGCAAGTTGGTTTGCAGCACCAGATGTATTGGTTCCTTTTGTAACGTATGTTCCAGTATTTTCCTGGGAAATCGCTTTTATAATGGTTCCTATTGCAGTTGTAACAATTGCTGAGCATATCGGTGACCAAATGGTTTTAAGCAAAGTAGTTGGCAAAGACTTTATTAAAAAACCAGGTTTACATCGATCGATTTTAGGAGACGGGGTAGCAACAGTCATTGCTTCGTTCTTGGGCGGTCCACCAAATACAACCTATGGAGAAAATATTGGAGTTCTTGCAATCACTCGCGTTTTTAGTGTGTTTGTTATTTCAGGGGCAGCTGTGTTAGCAGTAGCATTCTCGTTTGTAGGGAAATTTGCCGCACTTATTTCTACCATCCCAACAGCCGTCATGGGTGGTGTGTCCATTCTCTTGTTTGGGGTTATCGCTTCATCAGGACTACGAATGTTAATTGATAATGAAATCAACATTGGATTAAAACGTAACTTGATTATTTCTTCAGTCATCTTAGTAATTGGAATTGGCGGAGCGTTCATTCAAGTGAGGGATAATATAGAGATTGCAGGGATGGCACTGGCCACAATCATTGGAATTATCTTGCACCTCGTATTACCTGAGAAAGAAGTTAGTTACGGTAAGAAAGCTATGTTTGAATCAGAATAATAACAGAATAGTTCCCTTTAATCGAGGTACAGAGAGACTTCAAAGGGGGTTGGTTGAATGAGTTGGTCTAATCATCTCAGCTTCCTTATACCCTTTGAGCTCTCTCGAAGGGTATTTTTTATGACTATGTAACACATACATACTTAAGAGGAGGCTGGATATTATGGTGGCAATGGCAGATCAAAAAGCAATTAGAGGAGAACTACTTACTTTAGAAACGATGTCAACAGTCGAAATTGCCAATATTCTTGAGGAGGCAGCGCAGTTTGCAAATGGAAAAGAGTGGCGCTCAAGTAAAGAATTATTTATCGCGAATCTTTTCTTTGAGCCAAGTACAAGAACCCGTTATAGCTTCGAAGTCGCTGAAAAATCGTTAGGTCTTCATGTGTTGTCCTTCTCGGAAGAAAGTTCAAGTGTCCAAAAGGGAGAGTCGTTACTAGATACGGTAAAAACTTTTGAAGCGATTGGAGCGAATGCTCTAGTCATTCGACATCCTGAAAATGACTATTATCAGCATATTCGTGAACAGATTTCGATTCCAATCATTAATGGGGGAGATGGAAGTGGCCATCACCCAACGCAATCCTTACTTGACTTATTAACGATCCAACAAGAATTTTCCACATTCTCTGGACTAAATATTATTATAGCGGGAGACTTACGTCATAGCAGAGTAGCTCGTTCGAATGCAGATGTTCTCACTAGATTAGGCGCAACTGTAAAAATAGCTGGGCCTAAAGAATGGATGGCAGGATACGAACAATCTTATCAATATGTAAATATAGACGATGAATTACCAAAAGCTGATGTTGTAATGCTTCTTCGAATTCAGCATGAGCGCCATGATGGAAAGATGGAATTCACGAAAGAGAGCTATCACAAGCAGTTTGGCTTAACGATTGATAGAGAAAAGCAAATGAAGGAAAATGCGATTATCTTACACCCTGCACCAGTAAATCGTGGTGTTGAACTTGCAAGTGAATTGGTTGAATGTAAGAAATCAAGAATATTTAAACAAATGAAAAATGGTGTTGCAGTAAGAAAGGCTGTTGTTAAGCGGGCACTTAACCAATTTTAAGGGGGAAATAACATGACAATTAAACTTGAAGGTGGCATGATTTTAGCTGAGAATGGAACGTTAGAAGTAAGGGATGTATACATGGTAGACGGACGTATTCAGTTTGCAAAACCATCTACTGAGGACATAACGGTAATAAATGTAGAAGGGAAATTAGTTGCTCCTGGTCTTGTCGATGTTCATGTTCACTTACGTGAGCCAGGCGGAGAGAAGAAGGAAACGATAGAAACTGGAACGAAATCAGCAGCTGCAGGTGGATTTACAACGATTGCAGCAATGCCAAACACAAGACCAGTTCCAGATACGAAAGAACAAATGGAATGGTTGCAAGAACGAATTCAATCAACAGGACATGTTCGTGTTTTACCTTATGCGTCGATTACGACTAGACAATTAGGGAAAGAATTAACAGATTTTGGAGCATTGAAAGAAGCTGGTGCTTTTGCTTTTACTGACGACGGAGTGGGCGTCCAATCTGCAGACATGATGCTTCAAGCAATGAAAAAAGCAGCAGAAATGAATATGGCTATTGTTGCACATTGTGAAGAAAATACATTGATTCACGGTGGATGTGTTCATGAAGGGAAGTTTTCAGCTGAACATAACGTACCGGGTATCCCATCTGTGTGCGAATCTGTCCATATTGCTCGTGATGTGTTATTAGCTGAAGCCGCGAATTGTCACTATCACGTATGTCATGTTAGTACAAAAGAATCTGTACGAGTGATTAGAGATGCAAAAAAAGCTGGAATTAACGTCACAGCAGAAGTATCACCTCACCACATTTTGCTTTGTGAAGATGATATTCCTGGTTTAGACACAAACTTTAAAATGAATCCTCCATTACGAGCAAAAGAAGATCAACAAGCTCTTTGGGAAGGACTTTTGGATGGGACGATTGACTTTATTGCTACAGACCATGCACCACATACAGAGGAAGAAAAATCAGCAGGTATGGAACGATCTCCATTTGGAATTGTTGGTTTAGAAACGGCCTTCCCGCTACTATACACACACATTGTAAAAACGGAAAGGGCAACATTAAAACAGCTAGTAGATTGGTTAACTGTAAAACCAGCAAGTACATTTAATTTGGAATCAGGGTTACTAAAAGAAGGTGTGGTTGCTGATGTTACAGTTATCGACCTTGAGGAAGAACGAACAATTGATAAAAATGCGTTTTTATCTAAAGGGAAAAATACACCGTTTCATGGCTGGGATTGTGTTGGTTGGCCTGAATATACTTTTGTTGATGGAAAGCTTGTATTTGAGAAAGGAAAGGTGACAGTATGAAGCGTCAACTGATTTTAGAAGATGGAAATATATTCGTTGGAAAAGGGTTTGGATCAGATAAAGTAATGAGTGGAGAAGTTGTTTTTAATACAGGAATGACAGGGTATCAAGAAATTTTATCTGACCCATCTTATTGCGGTCAAATTGTCACGATGACTTATCCATTGATAGGAAACTACGGAATTAATCGTGATGATTTTGAATCAGTGACACCAGCTATAAATGGATTCATTGTAAAGGAATATGAGCCAGAGCCAAGTCACTGGCGTGAAGAGGAATCCTTAGATACTTTGCTTCGTGCAAAGGATATTCCTGGCCTTGCAGGTATTGATACTCGTAAGTTAACTCGTTTAATTAGGGAACATGGAACTCTTCGTGGGCGAATTTGCTCATTAGATGTTGATGTAAATGAAGTTATTGAAGAGTTAAAGCAAACGACTTTCGTTCGAAATCAGGTTGAACAGGTTTCCACGAAATCTCCATATCATGCACCAGGCAGAGGGAACAAAGTGGTTCTTGTTGATTTTGGAATGAAGCACGGTATTTTACGAGAGTTAATAGCAAGACAATGTGACGTTGTTGTTGTTCCTTATAATACAAGTGCAGAGGAAATTCTACGATTACGTCCAGATGGAATCATGTTAAGTAATGGACCTGGAGATCCTGTTGATGTTCCTGAAGCAATCGAAATGATTAAAGAAATCCTTGGACAAGTGCCGATCTTTGGTATCTGTCTTGGACATCAACTTCTTTCTCTTGCTTGTGGTGCAACAACTAGTAAATTACGTTTTGGTCACCGTGGGTCCAACACACCAGTGCGTGAACTTTCAACTGGAAAAATTGATATTACAGCACAAAACCACGGATATACAGTCGATCTTGAGTCATTAGAAGGAACAGGGCTTGAATTAACTCACATCGCTGTAAATGATGGAACGGTAGAAGGAGTTAGACATCTTGAACACGCAGCATTTAGCGTACAGTATCACCCAGAGGCATCACCAGGTCCACATGATGCGAATGATTTGTTTAATCAATTCGTAACGATGATGGATACCGCAAAGAAAACAACTGTACTTGTCTAATTGAGGGGAGAAGAAAAAAATGGGAAGACGTAACGATATAAATAAGATTTTAGTAATAGGTTCTGGTCCAATTGTGATTGGACAAGCTGCTGAGTTTGATTATGCTGGTACACAAGCGTGTCAAGCATTGAAAGAAGAAGGGTACGAAGTCATCTTAATTAATTCCAATCCTGCAACGATCATGACAGATACAACCATGGCTGACCGTGTATATATCGAGCCAATTACATTAGAATTTGTTAGTCGTATTATTCGTAAAGAACGTCCTGATGGTATTGTTGCAACACTCGGAGGACAAACAGGACTTAATATGGCAATGGAACTTGATGAGTCCGGAATATTAAAAGCATACAATATCGAACTATTAGGTACTGATTTAGATGCAATTAAGAGAGCTGAGGACCGTGATTTATTTAGATCACTAATGAATGAATTACATGAACCAGTCCCAGAGAGTGACATTGTTCATACTTTGGACGAAGCATATAAGTTTGTGGAACAAGTAGGCTATCCAATTATCGTTCGTCCTGCATACACATTAGGTGGAACAGGTGGGGGAATTGTTCATAATGAAGAACAATTACGTGAGATCGTTACAAGTGGACTAAAATATAGCCCTGTTACACAATGTTTAATTGAGAAAAGCATTGCTGGTTTTAAAGAAGTTGAATATGAAGTGATGCGCGATGCAAAAGATCAAGCGATTGTTGTGTGTAACATGGAAAACATTGACCCAGTAGGTGTTCACACAGGTGATTCCATCGTTGTCGCACCAAGTCAAACGTTAACAGACCGTGACTATCAGCGTTTACGTAATTCATCGTTAAAGATCATTCGTGCTCTAGGTATTGAAGGTGGATGTAACGTTCAATTTGCACACGATGCTTATAGCGATCAGTACTACATTATTGAAGTAAATCCACGGGTTAGTCGTTCATCAGCCCTTGCATCAAAAGCAACTGGTTATCCAATTGCTAAGATGGCAGCAAAGATTGCTGTTGGATATAGCTTAGATGAATTAATGAATCCAATTACAGGTAAAACATATGCAAGCTTTGAACCTGCACTTGATTATGTAGTTTCTAAAATTCCACGTTGGCCATTTGATAAATTTGATGCTGCCAATCGTGAATTAGGAACGCAAATGAAGGCAACGGGTGAAGTTATGGCAATCGGTCGTAACTTGGAAGAGTCACTACTTAAGGCTGTCCGTTCATTGGAAGCAGGATATGATCATATTTACGACACAAAAATTGCAAATACAGATACAGAGGTATTAGTAAAACGTTTAGATAAAACAGACGATGAGCGCCTCTTTGTGTTAGCTGAATTGCTTAGACGAGGTCAATCTATTCAATTACTTTGCGACTTAACAAAGATCGACCGTTTCTTTATGCAAAAGTTAGCTAGAATTGTTGCACTTGAAAATAAGCTAACGGATTCTCCTAATGATGTTGAGTTACTTAAACAAGCAAAAGAACGTGGTTTTTCTGATATCGCAATTGCAAGACTTTGGAATAAGGAAGAGCGAGACATTTACACTCTTCGCATGGAACAAAACATTCGCCCTGTCTATAAAATGGTTGATACGTGTGCCGCTGAGTTTGAATCAGAAACACCGTATTTTTACGGCACTTATGAAGATGAAAATGAGGCACTTCAAACAGATAAAAAGAGCATTCTCGTTTTAGGTTCAGGTCCAATTCGAATTGGACAAGGGATTGAGTTTGATTATGCGACTGTTCATACGGTTTGGGCTATTAAAGAGGCAGGATATGAAGCGATTATTATTAACAATAACCCAGAGACAGTTTCAACTGACTTCAGCACATCAGATAAGCTTTACTTTGAGCCTCTAACAGTTGAAGATGTTATGCATGTGTATGAGCAAGAGAAACCTGAAGGAGTCATTGTTCAATTTGGTGGACAAACGGCGATTAACTTAGCGGCAGAATTAGAAGCAAGAGGGGTTCCGATTATTGGTACATCACTAGAGAGCATGGACCGTGCAGAAGACCGGGATAAATTTGAGCAAACTCTTTTATCGTTAGATATTCCTCAGCCACTTGGGCGCACGGCAACGTCAGTGGAAGGTGCTGTAGCGATTGCAAATGAAATTGGTTATCCTGTACTTGTTCGTCCTTCTTACGTACTTGGTGGACGTGCAATGGAAATTGTTTATAAAGAAGAAGAGCTTCTTAACTATATGAAAACAGCAGTAAGTGTGAATCCGAAACATCCGGTTCTTGTTGACCGTTATTTAACAGGTAAAGAACTCGAAGTTGATGCGATTTCTGACGGGGAGAATGTCTTTATCCCTGGAGTTATGGAACATATTGAGCGTGCAGGTGTTCACTCTGGTGACTCGATTGCTGTGTATCCACCGCAAACTGTGCCAGAGGATTTAAAGCAGAAGCTTATTGATCGTACGATTGCGATTGCAAGAGGATTAAACATTGTTGGTCTTTTGAATATCCAATTTGTTTGGCATAAAGATGAGGTTTACGTACTAGAGGTAAATCCACGTTCAAGTCGTACAGTACCGTTTTTAAGTAAAATTACAGGGGTTCCTATGGCAAATCTTGCAACAAAAGTTATGCTTGGCAAGAAACTTCCTGAATTAGGGTACGAAACAGGTTATCAGTCTGAATCTAAAGAAGTTTCCGTTAAAGTTCCAGTATTCTCATTTGCGAAACTTCGTCGCGTAGACATTACATTAGGCCCAGAGATGAAATCAACAGGTGAAGTAATGGGACGAGACACAACGCTTGAAAAAGCTCTCTATAAAGGTTTGATTGCATCAGGAATGAGTATTCCAACACACGGATCAGTACTCTTTACGGTTGCTGATAAGGATAAAGAAGAAGCGTTAAGTTTAGTGGAACGCTTCCATCAAATTGGGTTTGATATTTTAGCAACTGCAGGTACAGCAAGGTTTATTCAAGAGGTGAATATCCCTGTTACAGTTGTAAATAAAATTGCAGAAGAAAAACCTAACCTTTTAGATGTCATCCGTGAAGGCCAAGCTCAATTTGTTATCAATACATTAACAAGAGGGAAACAGCCAGCGCGTGATGGCTTCCGAATTCGTCGCGAAGCGGTTGAAAACGGTGTTGTCTGCTTAACGTCAATTGATACAGGCGAGGCTCTCTTAAGAGTGCTTGAGTCAATTACGTTTTCTTCTGAAAGTATGCCACAAATGCAAATGTAGAAAGTTGGAGGGACCCATGATTAAAAAAGAAAATTTAACGATTAAAAGTCAGAGAGAGATCGCTTCAAACATAATGGAATTAATATGTTCTGGAAGCTTAGCCAAACAAATGACAGAACCTGGACAATTTTTACACTTGCGAGTTGACACGAGTGACGATTTACTGTTGAGACGTCCGATTAGTATTTGTGACGTAGATGTTGAAAATGGAACAGTCACAATGCTTTACCGTGCGGAGGGAAAAGGAACGAAGAGATTATCCCTTAAGCAAGAAGGTGAAAAAATTGATGTGCTAGGCCCACTTGGAAATGGCTTTCCATTAGATGCGACCGAACAAGGAGAAACAGCTCTTCTTGTCGGTGGCGGAATCGGGGTTCCTCCACTCTATTATTTATCAAAGCAATTAAAAGAACGAGGAGTTAATGTGATTCACGTTTTAGGCTTTCAAAGTTCAGAAAACGTCTTCTACGAAGAAGAGTTTTCTAAGCTTGGTGAAACGTATGTTGTCACAGCAGACGGAACATATGGCTCAACTGGTTATGTAACAGATGTGATTAAAGAGAAAGACCTATCGTTTGATACGATGTATTCATGTGGACCAACACCAATGCTTGCGGCACTTTCAAGCATCTATAGTGACAAGCGCTTGTACATTTCGCTTGAGGAACGGATGGGCTGCGGTGTTGGAGCATGCTTTGCATGTGTTTGTCATGTAGTCGGCGATGAGTCTGGAACGAGTTACCGTAAAGTCTGTACAGATGGTCCAGTCTTTCCGGTTGGGGAGGTTGTACTATGAACAGATTAAAAGTAGAATTACCAGGACTTTTGATGAAAAATCCGATTATGCCAGCATCAGGATGCTTCGGATTTGGGAAAGAGTATGCTAATTATTATGATCTTGACCTTTTAGGAGCTATTGCGATAAAGGCAACGACGGATAAGCCACGCTTTGGGAATCCGACGCCTAGAGTTGCGGAAACATCAGCAGGTATGCTTAATGCAATTGGTTTACAAAATCCAGGGTTAGATGGTGTGTTATCAAACGAATTACCTTGGTTAAATAAATATGATGTACCGATTGTGGCTAATGTTGCTGGGACTGAAATTGCTGACTATGTTGAAACAACAGCAAAGCTTTCGAAAGCAGAAAATGTTCATGCGATTGAACTGAATATTTCCTGTCCGAATGTGAAGCAAGGTGGGATTGCTTTTGGAACAATTCCAGAAGTGGCTGCGGAATTAACAAGAGAAGTAAAAAATGTTTCAGATGTTCCTGTGTATGTAAAATTATCTCCTAATGTTGCAGATATTGTTGAAATAGCTAAAGCTGTTGAAAAAGCTGGTGCCGATGGACTTTCAATGATAAATACGCTTCTTGGCATGCGAATTGACTTAGTAAGAAGAAAGCCTATTTTAGCTAATGGGTATGGCGGCTTATCGGGTCCAGCTATTAAACCAGTAGCGATCCGTATGATTCATCAAGTAAGCCAAGTTGTCGAAATTCCTATTATTGGAATGGGTGGAATTTATACAGCAGAAGATGTTGTTGAATTTATGTTAGCTGGTGCTAGTGCGGTAGCTGTAGGAACTGCAAATTTCACTGATCCATATGTTTGTCCTACAATCATTGAAGAGCTTCCAGCACTTCTTGATGAGTTAGAAGTTGACCATGTGCAAGATTTAATAGGAGGGAGTTGGAAAAAATGCAACGTCCACTCATAATTGCCTTAGATTTAGATAATGCAAAAAAGCGTAAATCACTCCTAGATCAATTTAATGGGGAATCTCTGTATGTGAAGGTAGGGATGGAACTATTTTATCGAGAAGGAAGACAAGTGATTCATGAATTAAAAGAAAGTGGTCATCAAATTTTTCTTGACTTAAAATTGCATGATATCCCTAATACGGTTCAAAGAACGATGAAAGAGCTTGCTAGTTTAGAAATTGACATCGTTAATGTCCATGCCGCAGGCGGAAAAAAAATGATGAGTGCAGCTCGTGAAGGCTTGGAGCAAGGGACGCAAGCGGGTTCGAAGCGTCCTATCTTAATCGCAGTTACTCAATTAACTAGTACTGATGAAGAAACGATGCAAAGTGAATTGCTCATTCAACAACCACTTAACGAAGTAGTTAGAACGTACGCTACGTTTGCCAAAGAAAGTGGAGTGGACGGGGTTGTCTGTTCTGCAAAGGAAGTTCCTCTTATTCATGAGGCTTGTGGCCCTAATTTTTATACAGTATGTCCGGGGATTCGTCGAGCGGAGGATGCAGTTGGGGATCAAAAACGTGTCGTAACACCAGAAGAAGCAAGAGAGCTAGGAAGTTGGGGAATTGTAGTCGGAAGAAGCATCACGAGTGCTAAAGATCCTTTTAACGTTTATCATCAAATGAAAAAAGACTGGGAGGGCTAAAATATGAAAGAGCAAATTGCCAAACATTTATTAGATATTGGTGCTGTTCACCTGCGCCCAAATGATCCTTTCACTTGGACATCAGGAATGAAGTCACCTATTTATTGTGACAACCGTTTAACACTTTCTTATCCAGCTGTACGCAAAGATATTATTTCTGGATTCGCAAATCTTCTCGAAGGAATTGAAGTGGATGTGATCGCTGGGACAGCAACAGCAGGAATTCCACATGCAGCTTTATTAGCTGATAAATTAGGTTTACCGATGATTTATGTTAGAGGAAGTGCTAAAGGGCATGGTAAGCAAAATCAAATTGAAGGTAAAATTGAAAAAGGTCAAAAAGTCGTTCTTGTTGAAGACTTAATCTCAACAGGAGGTAGTGTCATTCAGGCAGCAGAGGCACTACGTGAATCTGGAGCGGAAGTAGTTGCGATTGTAGCTATCTTTACATATGAATTCCAAAAAGCATATGATGCATTAAAAGAGGCTAATCTCCCTACTCATGTGTTAACATCTTATTCTACATTACTTACAGTAGCAAAGGAACAAGGCACAATTACTGCAGATCAAGAACAACGTTTAAACGAATGGCGCAAAGATCCAACTTCACAAAACTGGATGACAGAACAAGTATAAGAAGGAACTGAAAAAGGGCGAACTATCCCTTTTTCAGTTCCTTCTTTGCGATGAGCGAAGCCGCCGTTATGTTTTAAGCTTTTTGAG